>CANGOA010000023.1 GCA_947455255.1 Flavobacteriia bacterium
TTCGAAACTATCATTATCTATCATGCCTGTCTCATGGAGTAGTCCAAAATTTCGAAGGGTTATTCGTTTTGTAATTCGTAAATTTCACGCCTGTTTTTGGATTTGTTTCTTCTGATTTTTGAGGTGTTTGTACCAGTCCGTCTAAAGGTAAAAGTTCTACATAGGTGGCTTCATTCCCTTCTTTCCATGTTTCATTATCATACTGACTAACAAGAGGAGTTTCCAATCGATAAAGATTTTTTGCCATGTAATTGTATAAATAATCTTCTTTTGTTTGAAGGAACTCTCTGTTCCAATTGGAATCAGCATTCAATATTAATGGTTGACCTGAAATTAAACGTAATCTGACTTCTTCAATTCCTAATAAGTTACCTTGTTCATCCATAACATACGCATCATTCGTTGGGTCAATCCATATCCATTTTTTTAATTCTTGACAATAAACCATATTAATTACGTGACATTCTTCAAACTCAGTCTCCTTTGGCATACAAGTAATATACCTTGATTTTATCCCAAGAGAAAGATAACACTCGTTTAAAATTGTCGCTAACATTCGACAATTGACACCACGATTTTCTTTTTTACACACAGAAATTAAATCAATGGCATTTTTTTGAGTAGGATTATTACTACCTCCATCATGTCTAACAGAATTATGTACCCAATGAAGTAGGTTAAAGATTTTGCTTAATTCACTGCCGTTTCCTGCAATGGAATCGAGTTTAAGTTCTTTTCTGATTTTTACCAAATTTGGATGTTCACTTGCTTGATAAGTGAATGGAGGTACAAATCGATCATCTGTTTCATTGTATGTAGCCGCTTTTTTTAATTTCGATAAATAGGGTTCTTGATATTTAATTTTTGTGAGTGCTTTTTTCTTCCCGTTTAATAGAACAATAAAATCAAAATCAGTAGATTCTGTAATTGGGATTGAAATAGAATCTAGATCGGTAATAAATACTACGTTTTCTCCTAATGCAGAAGAATAAAATATATCAGGTTTTATTTCTGGAGAAATTGTCCACCCATTTTTTCTAAACTCTTTACCATTTCGAATATCTACTGATTCAGAATTAGCTTTTAGAATAATCTCTTTTTTTTGACCAAATAGTTGATGAGAAAGGATAAGCACAATAACACTTACGAATACTTTCATTTTCATACGTTTATATTTTTAATTCTACTATAATTCTTTACTTCCGTCACTTCCGTCACTCGTCACATCGTCACTCGTCACTTTTTACGCTCGCTCTGCGAGAGCTTCAATCGGTTTTTGTATCACCTTTACTAATTTCCAACCAATTTTTTTCAATGCAATTTTTAAGATTTCTTGCTGATAAAAAGCATACGAACCAACAAATGAAATTTCTTTAAACGCTGAATCTTGAGGTAGGTATTTACTTAAAAACAATTCGATGTTTTCGGTATGAATTAAGTTGATTTCGTGTTGTATAGATTCGTTTTCTGAATGAAGTTGAATACTACTAATAAACGCTTTTCCGTTTAGTGAATAACAGTTTTGTAAAATCGCTGCGCGTTGTCCGAAGTGAACTTCAAACAATGCTGTTAAACCTTCGGATAATTCCTGATTCAAGTATTTCTGAAGGACTAACTTCCCAAAATAATAACCACTTCCTTCATCGCCTAGTAAGTAACCAAAACCACCTATGATTTCAGTAATATGTTTGTTTTGATAATATGTCAATACAGAGCCTGTTCCTAAAATCCCAACATATCCTTCGTTGTCTCCAAGTAAAGCGACACCTGCTGCAACTAGGTCTGAGGCTACTACAAACGATTGAAATGTTGAATGTTGGTTGAAGTGTGTTTTAATTTTTTCTTGATTTTCTACTGTACTACATCCTGCACCATAAAAATGACATGAAATTCGCATTTTTTGAGTCAGTTGCTTCCAAAAGTCTAGTAATTCTTTTTTTGATGATTGATCTAAACTTGTTGGATGATACGATTCAGTAGTGAAAAAAAACTGTTCCTTGTTCGTTATCAAACACCAATCTGTTTTTGTACCTCCGCTATCTGCAACCAGAATTACTTCCTGCTGTTCGTTAAAAGTGACGTGAAGTAAGTCAGAATAAGATATTAAATACTGCTTATTTGACATTTTTTAAACATTGTTTGACCTTCCATTCATGCTTTGCGCGCTGCTCTGGGGTGGTATTAGGTGTCGTTAAAAACTCCTTACATTTAGAATCTACATACTCCCAACGCGCCATGAGTTTGTCGGTTTGTTTGTCGGTCAATGTTTTCTCCAAAGCTGTATTGATCGAATCATTTTTTACCACACAATTACAAAAATCCCACTGTTCACCGTATTTAGCGACAATTTTCTCATGAACTTCTTTCTTTTCAGTTTTCTTGTCGATAACTTTAACAACTTTCTTAGACTCTTTTTCTGGAAGCTTACTTACAGTAGAAGTATCGATATCATTTTTGATGTCTTTGAGATTTTCTTGCTTTTTTTGTTCTCCAGAACAAGAAACAACTAGAAGTGTTAAAATAAAGCAAACAAGTAGTGATTTTGAAAACATATCCGTATTTTTAACTAGAATTTTGAAGCTGAATATAGTGTTTTTTTTAAAATCTGTACGTTTTTTATTATTAACAGTTTGTATTACTGTTGCGGTTCCTTCCATCGCTCAAAATGACAAAGAAAAAGCGAAAGTGTTGGATGAAGCGATTGTAGATCCTGATTTTCAAAATAAATATAATGCAACACTACGAAGAATGCGTAGAGTCTACCCACTAGCAATTGAAGCAGCTAGGTTGGTACACGAATTAGATGCTGAATTAGCGCTTGCGGAATCAAAACGTCAAAAACGAAAGATTACTAAAACTTATAGTAAAGAGTTAAAAGAAAGTTACTTATATGCCATTAAAGATTTATATATTGAAGAAGGTGTATTGTTAATGAAATTGATTCATCGTGAAACTGGTAAAACTACAGCTGAAATTATTGCAACTTATCGTGGTAAAATTAGGTCTGAGTTTTACGATCAATTAGGAAGAATTTGGAGTCAAGATTTAGATGCGACCTATGATTCAAAAAAAGAATGGATCACTGAAATGATCATTCATCAAATTTATAACAATGAAATTGCATTTGATTTTACATTGAAAAAACCTACAAAAGAGGAATATAAAAAATCAATGAAAATATACCGCGCAGATAAACGAGTAGCTAGAAAATTAATTAGGCAACGAAAAAGAGCTGCAAGCGAAGAAAGTGACGAGTGACGAGATAAGAGTTACGAATTAATTTAGTGTTAATAATAGATTTAGATGGATTTTAGCAATATACCTTTAGAAAAAATGAACCAAATGAATTCCAATACGCTGATGGAAGTACTTGGAATCGAATACATCGAAGCTGGCGAGAATTTTATTTGTGCACGTATGCCAGTAGATAAACGAACACATCAACCAATGGGTTTATTACATGGTGGTGCTTCTGCAGCTCTAGTAGAAACAATCGGTTCGCTCGGCTCTGCTGTTATTTGTGATCTATCAAAAGAATATCCTGTAGGTGTAGAAGTGAATACCAACCACATTGGCGGAGTAAAGGAAGGAAACGTAATAGGAAAAGGAGTGCTAATTCATCAAGGTAAGAAAACACATATTTGGCAAGTTGATATTCGTGAAGAAAGTTCTCAAAGATTGATTGCTACAGGGAGATTAACGGTCATGATCATCCAAAAATAAACGAAAATGGATTTTTTGACCTATCGTTTTCCGGGAAAAGAGGTGGTGCGACAATCGGGGGTGTTAAAGGAAATGATACCAAACGAAGCGACGGAAGCTTTTGTGTTCTCAAATTTTGAAGCTACAGTTTTTTATGGTTTCGTTTCTCATCCAGAAGTGTCGAAACAAACAAATTACTTCCATTCGTTGCACGAAAAACCTTATGTATATACTACGCGTGAGTACTTACTTCAAGCGCATTCTTTTTTGAATGGAATTCAACAACTAGCTTTAGATAAAGCGGTTTTTTCACGTGTGAAAAGCAAATCTTTTCCAATCGAACAAGCCGAAAATTTATTTCATGAGTTGTGCGCTACGTATCCTAAAGCGTGTGTGTATTTAGTAAGCTCTGAATTGTTGGGAACGTGGATAGGTGCTACACCTGAGATTTTACTAGAAATTCATCAAGGCCAATTGTTCACCATGTCTTTGGCAGGAACAAAAAAATCAAACGCAACGAATGAATGGGGAGGAAAAGAGATCAAAGAACAAGCATACGTGACTTCGTTTATTGAAGAAAATTTAAAACGTCTGAACGTTCAAGAAATCGAAATTCAGGGTCCGTATGATTACCAAGCTGGACCTGTAACTCATTTAAGAACAGATATTAGTGGTGTCGCTTCATCTATACCTGCGATCAATTTGGTGAAAGGATTACATCCAACACCTGCTGTCAGTGGGTTACCTCAAAAAGCGGCATTAGAACTCATTTCTTCTGTGGAATATCACCATCGCATGCTTTATACGGGTGTTGTAGGATGGCTGGGAAAAGAACATACCCGTTTGTTCGTAAATTTGCGTTGTGCACAATTGCAAGAGAAAGAGGCTTTTTTATACCTAGGTGGTGGTTTTACGACAGAATCAATTCCTGAAATGGAACTCGATGAAACGGAAAATAAAAGTAAAACGCTCATTGCTTGTATGGAGAAAATTCTCAGAAAATAACCTTACTTTTGCATCTATAAACTAGCAAAAATGGACTTTCATTTTTATAAATACCAAGGAACGGGAAATGATTTTGTGATGCTCGATAATCGCAGTGGAAATTATGATGCTGTCGGAATTAATGAAATTCAAAAAATATGCGACCGTCGCTTCGGAATTGGAGCGGATGGATTAATTAAAATCAATGCCCATCCTACGTTGGCATTTGAAATGGATTATTACAATTCAGACGGATCCAAAAGTTTTTGTGGAAATGGTGCACGGTGTACAGTCGCTTTTGCTCAATTATTAGGTGTTAACTGCGAATATGTCCATTTTTGGGCTATTGACGGTGAACATTCTGCGCGACTTTCGGAACAAAAAGTAGCACTTGCGATGAAAGATGTACATGAAATTCACGCAATCAATCAGGATTTTCTGTTACATACTGGTTCTCCTCATTACATTGAGTTTGTAGATAATGCAGAACAAGTAGATGTTTTTACACGAGGTAGAGCAATTCGGAATCAAGAAGAATTCAAATTAGAAGGTGTCAATGTGAATTTCGTTCAAGTCTTAGGTGATAACGAACTTTATGTAAGAACATACGAACGTGGCGTAGAAGATGAAACATTATCCTGCGGAACAGGTGTAACAGCCGCTGTTCTTGCTTTTGCTCATAAGAATGGCATAGGTAGTCCAAGCTCCATAAAAGTAAAGACGTTAGGTGGTTTACTGGAAGTTTCATTCTTTCCGAAAGGAAATGGAGTATTTGAAGAAATTCATTTAAAAGGTCCTGCAGTACAAGTTTTTAAAGGTGAGATAGATGTCTAAATGGCTGTTGGAAAAGTATGTGTTAAATGATACTTATGTGAGTTCAAATGAACTGACTATTTGGGTCCTACATGCTGATAAAACACCTCCTCATATTGGGGTTTCTTCGGAAAAATTGTTCTATAGCTTAAAAATCAATGGAAAAGACGAAGGCTTGGAGCTAAATTCATTGCTGAATTTAATACATAAAAAAAGGATTCCAACCTTAGCTATCACATTAACAAACACACTGAAAGAGATAGAATTAAAAAAAACATTTGACTTGTTTGACTCGAAAATTATGCAAGAGCAAACATGTCTTACGCCAATTGTTGAACTCCTTACACCTCAATTTAACGATTTGATATTAGTGGAATTATTGGATAAATTAGATCAAAAAAAAGAAATTAAAAGTGTATATGGATTCAACCTGCCAGCTGGTTTTGAGGGGATTCCAATATATACACGTGAAACCATACAACAAAGAATCAATGCAGTACAACCTTCTGAATGATAAACATATTTATTTACGTCCTGTTGAACCTAGTGATGCAAATACAATGCTACTTTGGGAAAACAATCCTGACAATTGGCGTGTAAGTGGAACGGAAGCTCCATTTTCGCTTCACGGAATTTTAGAATATATTAATAGTATCCAAAATTTTAGAAGTTCGGGAGAATTACGATTAATTATCTGTAAAAATGAAACCAATATGCCCATTGGTACGTTAGACTTATTTGAAGCTAATTTCAAACATGGTCGAGCTGGTTTGGGTATTTTAATTGCTGATAAAAATGAACGCAATAAAGGATATGCAAAAGAAGCACTTGAAATTGTGAAACGATATGCAAATGAAGTACTTGAGTTTTATAATTTAACGGCTAATGTATTAGAAGATAATGAATCAAGTTGCTCACTTTTTGAAGCAGTAGGCTTTAAATTAGTAGGGGTGAGAAAAAACTGGTTCTATGAGCGAGGAAAAAGAATTAATGAAAGAATATACCAATTATGCTTAAAAAAATAGGAATCGCTGTAGCGGTAGTTGTTGTTTTACTAGGAATTTTTGTGGGACCTAAAATTTCGGTGTTTTTTGCAGGACAATCGAAAACTGTAAATATAGAAACGAAAGATTTTTACTACAATGCATTGTCAGGTTTGGAAGGTTTAGCTGAACAACTAACAACTGCTGGAATTATCGATGATAAGGCAGATTTCATTAAAGTAGGTGAGTATAAAAATTTAGACAATAGTACCTTAGCAAGTGGACGTTACCGCATTGAACCAGGTACAAATTTTAGAACTTTGTTAAATGGATTTACCAAAAATTCTGCAGGTAATGGAAATGCAGAAGTTGAGGTAGAGGTTACTTTTAACAATTGTAGAGACATCTATCAATTAGCAGGTAAAGTTTCGAAAATGATTATGGTTGATAGCGCTAAATTAGTAACTGAAATTTTGAATCCATCGATGCTTGACCGTTTAAAATTAACAGCTGAAACAGTTCCAGCTTTGTTTTTACCGAATACGTACCGTATGTTTTATGACGTTACTCCTGAGGCTTTTATCGAACGTATGGAAGCTAACTACAATGCGTTTTGGAATGACGAACGCTTGGCAAAATTGAAAAAATTAGATTTTAAACGAAGAGATCAAGCAGTAACTTTAGCTAGTATTGTTTATTCTGAACAAGCAAAAAATAGTCAAGAATGGCCAATTATCGCTGGTTTATATTTGAATCGTTTGGATGAAGGAATGAAATTGCAATCGGACCCAACCTTTAAATTTTGTTGGGGAGATAAATTAGATGGTGTACAGCGTTTAACCTTCGAACACAGAGAAATTGATTGCGATTATAACACCTATATTCATAAAGGATTACCTCCAGGACCTATTTGTATTCCTCCATCTGAAGTAGTAGATGCTGTTTTGTCACCAGATAATAACAAATATTTATACATGTGTGCAAAACCTGATTATACGGGAAGACATGATTTTACTGTGACTTATGAAGATCATAAGGTGAATGCCACAAAATTTCAACGTTGGATTGCTAAACAATAAGTCATGGAGTTTATCGATGAAAAATTAGATGATTATGTTTGTGCTCACACAAGTGTGGAGTCTAATTTATTATATACACTTAATCGTGAAACACATGTAAATGTTTTACAACCTCGTATGTTAAGTGGTCATTTTCAGGGACGTGTATTAAGTCTGTTTTCTAAAATGATACAACCAAAACGCATTCTAGAATTAGGTACATATACTGGATATTCTGCATTATGTCTCGTTGAAGGGTTAACAGAGGATGGTGAATTGATTACGATTGATTGTAACGAAGAGTTGGAAGAGTTTGCTCAAAGTCACTTTGAACAACACGAACGTAAATCAGCAATTAAACAATTAGTAGGCGATGCAATTGAAATCATACCTTCAATTGAGGGTGAGTTCGATTTAGTTTTTATCGATGCTGACAAAGATAATTATCTGAATTATTATAAACTTTTAATTGATCGTATTCCAAGCGGAGGTTATTTATTAGCAGATAATGTGCTTTGGTCAGGAAAAGTAATTGACGAAAAATGTAATAACGATAAAGATACGAAAGCAATCAAAGAATTTAATTTGTTTGTTCAAAACGATGATCGCGTTGAAAATGTACTTTTTCCTATTCGTGATGGTTTATTAATGATTCGTAAAAAATAATTAAATGTCAAAGAAGTTACATAGTACGTATAAATGGTATAGACACTTCTGTGTCTTGGTATTGTTTATGTGTTTGTCAACTTCTTTATTTAGTCAGACACACACAATTAAGACAATTGTATACAACACATTAGTTCTCAATTCTTCGAAATTATTACTGAAAAATGCACATCTAGGAATTAAAGCTACCATTATTAAAGGAGATGAGAAAGGACAAGTAATTTATTCTGAAACGCTAAAAGGACAAACAAATAACAAAGGGAACTTAACTATCGATATTGGTGTAGGATATGTGCTAGCTGGAAAATATTCCAATTTTGATATTACGGGAGGACCTTATGTAATAAAACTAGAAATCGATCCCCATGGTGGTACGAATTATACGATAAATATTACGAGACCTTTTGTGAATCTTGCGAAAGGTACTACTGCACCATTTAAATTTAGCGTAGGTTCAAAAGTCATAGTTAAACGATATATTGGTGAAATATATGGCGGAGGAATAATTTTTCATTTAACAAAAGATTCTTTAGGAAATGAACACGGACTAATTGCTAGTTTACATGATGTTAGTACATCTGCTAAATGGGGCTTGTCTGGAATCGATTTTTATGGATTCAAAAATGCTTCGGATGGTAAAGATAATTTCAAAGCGATGTTGAATAATGGAGCAGAAACAGGAACTGCAGCTAAAGTCGTTGAGAAATACCAACATGATGGATTTAAAGATTGGTACTTACCTGCTTTAAAAGAATTGTTGTTAATGTATCAAGTCAAAGATATTATTGATAAAACCTTAGATACCGATAAAAATGAAAAAACGAAAGGATTAGAACGTAAACATTATTGGTCTTCCACAGGATATAGTGCTTCTACTTCGTGGTTCTTCAGTTTCTATAATGGAGGCGCAACAAACTATGGTAAAAATTACGTATTCAACGTAAGGGCAATTAGAGCTTTTTAGTTCTCACTAGGATTTACAGGAAAATTGGAAATCAAGGTGTATTTCCCTCCTAATTTCTGAATAAAATATTTCCAAGGATCTTGAATAGTCGTATCCATAATCTCCTCCAATGAATCAATTTCTGATACAATCCAAACATGGTCAGCAATTTCTTCGTCTAACTGTTTAGATTCCCATCCAGAATATCCTAAGAAAAAACGAATTTGATGATTGGTGAATTGTTCTTCTTTTACAATTTTTGCTAATTGATCAAAATCTCCACCAATATATATTCCTTTTTGTAATTCAATACTCTCATTTAGTTCATGACCTATAGTATGAAGGAAATATAAACTTTCTGTCTCCACTGGACCTCCTAAACTCATTTGTACTTTAATCTCTGGAAAATCAGGGTTTAAATCTTGGATATTGATTTCAACTAAATGATTGAGTACAAAACCAAAACTGCCTTCTTTAGAATGCTCACATAAATAAACAACTGATCGCTCAAAATACTCGTCACCAACAAACGGATCTGAAATTAAGATTCTACCTTTTTTAGGTTTTAGTTGATTAGTGAATGATATGTCTAACACGTAGTTTTTTTTTGAAGGACAAAAATACGAATTTATACTAAAATTTGAAACTCATCCCCAAACTTGGCATGATTGGAAACTGATAAATCGTTTTATTCGTAACACGATTTACATAAAAAATGTTTTTTCTATTATAAGCATTTGTAATACTACCTATGATTTCTAAAGTATACTTATCCTTGAACTTATAGTTTTTCTTTACAGTAATATCTAAACGATGATAATAGGGTAAACGTTCGCTATTAAAATTACCCAAAATAATTCCAGTATTTTGCTGGTTGCTAGTTGTAACATTTGTTGTTATTCCGGATGAGAATGATTCATTTTGATAAAATCCTGCAGTTGGAGTAAATGGAAGTCCGGAACCTAAATTCCATCGTAGATTCAATTCTAATGTTTTCTTTTCACCAAATAAATAACTTGTAACAATATTGATGTTGTGACGTCTATCAAAAACAGGGGCATATGTTTTTAAACCATCCCATCTAGTTGATTTTCCAAAGGAATAAACTCCCCATATAAAAAGCCTATCTTTTGAGAATTTTAATAAAGCATCAAAGCCATAAGTTTTTGCAGTTTCTATTATGAAATCTTTTTTTAGAACATCAGGTTTGTCATAGGATGTTGGATTATTCTCGTCATATAGTTTGTTTGAATTAATATTACTCAATTGTGGGAAATATTTGTAATACCCCTCCAAGTTTAACGTGAAATAACTCCCTAAGTCTATTTCTGTACCGAGAATTGCATGCCAAGAATATTGTATAGCACTTTTCACATCAGTAATACTTCCATTCTCGTGGGTGAGTGTAGATTGAAAATTAATTGGTGCGGATAATAATCCATTAAACAGATTAATAACGTCTTTGTCGGATGAAGTAGAGGTGAAATTTTGAGAATATTTACCCCCTGAGAATTTAAATCTTACTTTTTCAAATGCATTCCACTTAATACCGAGACGTGGTTCTGGAGATATTACTCCTCTAGAAATATAACCTTGTGTTCTAAATCCTGGTTGAAAAACCCATTTACCTCTTATAACTTTGTAATTAAGGTATGAACTTACTTCAAAGGTGGTATTATCATCACTGATTTTAGTCGCAAGTTCATTATAGGTGGTATAACTTGTGTTAAAAGCATTTATACAAACTCCCACATCTAATTGTCCTTCATTTTTTTTGAAATAGGTGAAATCAAATCCTAATTCTGCGCCTCCAATAGAACTTGTTCGATCGGGCATGTTTTGTTCTTTAAATCCTAAACTATAATTTGAAGCATTTACGTGCCCTCTAATCAATGCTGCTGAACTACTTGGAACTACTATAAAATTTAGTCCACCTCCTTTTTGAGTGAAATTTATGTCTGCTAAATCTGTATAAGTTACTTTATCACTATTGTTGAAACCGAAAAAACTAAATTTTGAACCTCCACCTGCATTTAAGGTTATTTTTCCATAATAATCTCCAAAATTGTATGGTAACCCATTCCCATTGTTTACACCTGGATATAAGCTCTTAGAAGTGAAATCTAATAATGATTTCTTGGCTGAAAAAACATAGGAACCATTTGCTGATCCATCTTCTTTTATTTTTCCTAAAGGACCTTCCAACACAACTTTACCCATAAATGGACTCACAGAAACTTTTCCTCCAAAGGATTTACGATTTCCATCTCTATAGGTAATGTCCATAATCGAAGAAATTCTACCTCCATATCGCGCATCAAAACCTCCTGTGTAAACATCTACATTTTTGACTAATTCAGTTTCAAAAATCGAAAAGAAACCAATCGAGTGAAATGGATTGTACACGGTCATTCCTTCAAGTAATATTTTGTTCTGAATTGGAGTACCTCCACGAACATATAATTGTCCACCTTGATCACCCGTTGTAACAACTCCTGGTGTTACACTAAATGCACCAACGATATCATTTTCACCCCCAATACTTGGAATGCGTTCTAGACTCTTTTTGTCTAATTTGATGTGCGACATATTAACTTCAGTAGTCTTCTTTTTACTTTCAACGTTAACACGGGCAACACCAAGTTCTTTACTTTTAACTTCTTTGATCAATTCGTATTTTTTTTGTAGAATTGATGAAGAAGATGTTATCTCTATTGTGTCATTAATTGTTTCATATTGAAGACTCTCAATAATTACAATATATTTTCCGATATATAATTTAGGTATCGAAAAAAATCCATTTACATCAGTTGCTGCTCCAGAAAATTCATTATTGGCGGAATAAATTTTTATTTTTTGAAAAGGAATTACTTCTCCAGTAGATTTTTCGTGAATAAATCCTCTAAAAATGGATTCTTGAGCATTTGTTTGAAATGCAGAGAATATTAAACAAACAATGGTAATTGAAATTAATTTTATCATTTATTAAGTTTTTCAAGTTCTTTTGCTTTGTCCCAAAACACATCCATTTCAGACAAATTCATTTCACTTATATTTTTATTAGCTTCTTGCATCAATGTTTCCATTGTTTGAAATCTAGATTTAAATTTTTGATTCGTCTTATCCAACACATTTTCTGGATTAACTCCAATAAAACGTGCGTAATTTATCAATGAAAATAAGACATCCCCAAATTCACTTTCAATTTCTGTTTTATCATTGGATGCTTCCGCTTCCTGTAATTCACCTAATTCTTCTTGTACCTTATCCCAAACTTGAGATTTTGTGTCCCAATCAAATCCAATACCTTTCACTTTTTCTTGGATTCTCATTGCTTTAACCATGGCGGGTAGGGAAGTAGGTACACCTTCTAGCACTGATTTTTTACCTTCTTTTAATTTTAATTTCTCCCAATTTGCTTTTACTTCTTCTTCGGTGTTTGCTTCTATATCTCCGTAAATATGTGGATGACGAAAAATCAATTTATCACATATTGCGTTTAATACACTTTCTACATCAAAAACTTTTTGTTCTGAACCTATTTTACAGTAAAATACCAAATGAAGAAATAAATCACCAATTTCACCTTTTAAAGCGGGTAAATCATTCGTAGAAATTGCATCCGCCAATTCATAAGTTTCCTCAATTGTTAAGGTACGCAATGTCTCTAGCGTTTGTTTTTTATCCCATGGACACTTCTCGCGTAAGTCGTCCATAATATTCAGTAATCGTTCAAATGCAATTAAACTTGGATCCATAATTCTAAATAAAAATCTAATATAATTAGAATATGTAGAATAGTTGTGTTAGTAAAGAAAAGTTGAAAGTAGTTTTTTTGAGAATAATATATATATTATTGTTTCAAAGTGGTATGTTATAATCTATTAAACGAAATTAAATTCAATTTTATGTGAAAGTGAATAGTTGTATAATAATGTACTAATTCATTTTCATATTTACTCGATGAAAGTAAAAAGTAAGTTTTATACTTTTCCATGTCGTCACTCGTCACTTTCTCCCTCAGGTTCCTGAGGCTAGTTCACCTTGATCTCGAAAGGGAGGACCGTCACTCTTAACTAATTATTTCTTTCCGCTTTTATATTTCTGAAGTGCTTTATTAGACTCTGACAATGTCGAATAGGAACCTAAACTTACTTGAAAAGATCCATTTTCTTCTTTTGAATATGCACTAGAAAAACCTTCGGTTTTTAAATTTGCAACAAATTGATCAGCGGAAGTTTTGTCTTTAAATGTCCCTACAATAACTTGAATATTTTTGTTTGGGGAAACATAACCAGTATTTGTATTTTTCGAAGTTTGAGCTGTAGTCGCTTTTGCTGAATTAGTTGTAGGAATAATAGTTGCTGTCGTTATAGGTTTTACAGTAGACGTTGCTGATGTAGCCTTATTAGTGGTGGTTGTCACTACTGGCTTCGTTACAGGAGCTGCAGCTTTAGTAGTTAGAGCTGTACTTGTTGATACAACTGGTTTTACTACAGTAGGAGTTGTTTTGCTTGTTGGAGTTGTACTTGTTGATACAACTGGTTTTACTACAGTAGGAGTTGTTTTACTTGTTGTAGTTGTACTAGTTGATACAACTGGTTTTACTAAAGTAGGAGTTGTTTTACTTGTTGTAGTTGTACTAGTAGATACAACAGGTTTAACTGCAGTTGCTGTTGAACTTGCAGTCGAGTTTGGTTTTATAGTAGATGTAGTTCCTTTATTTACAGTAGCTGAAGTGTTTTTTATTTTCTTTATTTCTTCTTCTTTTGCTTTCTTTACTTTGTCTTTTTTCTCTTTCTGCACTAACTCAGCTTTTTCTTTTTTCATCGCTTCATCTTTCGCATTCTTAGTTGCTTCTCTTTTAACTTCTTCTAGTTTAGCCGTTTTTGCGCGCTCTTTTTTCTCTTTTTGCACCAACTCAGCTTTTTCTTTTCTCACTTTTTCATCTTTCGCATTCTTGGTTACATTAGTCTTAACTTCTTTTCTTGAGGTTATTGTACCTTGAACCTGTTTAGTGGAAGGATCTTCTTCATTTTGTCTATGTTTAGCAATTTCATCTCGAAGTTCTTCTTTTTCAATAACTTTCGATGCGACAACTTTTGATTCTTTTTTGTCAATTATGGTTAAGTGGACTTCTCCATCTCTTTGTGTTTTGATATACCACATGACACCACTCGTAATTATAATTGCAAAAAATAACCATAATAGTATTGAACGTGATTTTTTCTTTTCTTTAGGAGTAGATTTAGCTAATTCCTTTGCTTCTAATTTTGCAGCTTTTTCTCTTCTTTTTTCTTCTTCTTTTTCTTCTTTTTCTTCTTTTATTAATTTTTTACGTAACGTATTTTTATTCTCTGTGATGACAGTTTTCACTTCAGAAACTTCCTCCTCCATTGCTGGGTCTGTTTCTACTAAAATATCACGTTCAGGAGCTTCGATGATTTCTTCAACTGTTGGTGTATGATGCTGTTCAATTGTTGGCTGGGTTTCTTCTTTAATTTCAATTGTTTCTTCAATCGGCGTAATGATAGACGCTAATGGAATTACTATTTCTTCTGTTGAATCCCCTAATAATTCATCAATTGATTTTTGTTCGATTACTGGGTGATGAGAAATTGGCTCCTCTTCAGGGACAGATTCAATGATTGGTTCTATAATAGATTCAACAATTGGTAAAATAATTGGCTCTATTACAGGTTCAACTTTTGGCTCTTCTTTTTTGATTTCAATAGTTGGTTTTTCAACCTTTTTAGGTTGCGATTGTTGACGTTCTTGAATTTTTTTAGATAAAATCGAGTTGTCCTTTACCTGGTAGTCTTCCCAACGTTCAAAATCAATTTCTCCTTCTTTGTTAGTGAAAAAACGACCAAATTCTTCCATTTCAAAATAATCTCCTTCAGCAATTGCAGTTTTAATTGCTTCTACAAAATTGGCTAATATCTGTTTTGCTTCCGTGAGTTCAACACCTTCATGTGTAGACACATACTTAGCTAAATGACCATCGTCATGCTTTAAAAAAGGCATAAAATAAATATCACCAGTTTTAGAACTTGTTACTGTTAAAGCTCCCAATCCTGGAATTATAATTGTATTTGCTTCTTTTAGAATGTCTTGTAGAAAGTTATGCATAAAAAGAGATTTTTATCTTGTGTAAAGTTACAATTTTGTATTAATTAAACACATCCTTTAAGGTAAATGTCTGATCCAAACGTACACCACGATCTGTCATTTTAACTGTGCAACATTCGTTGATACTATCATGTTCGAAAAACAAAATATAATCGTTTTCAACAGCTTCGTTTAAAAATGCTTCTTTTTCATTCATTGTAATCAATGGGCGAGTATCATATCCCATTATGTAAGGGAGAGGAAGATGTCCTACACTTGGAAGTAAATCCGCCATAAAGACAATTGTCTTACCTTGATATTGAATTTTTGGTAACATCATAGATTCGGTATGACCATCCACGAAAAGTGCGTCAATATTTTGGAATATTTCTTTTGAAATATTTCCTGTGCGTGAAATGAATTTTAATTGTCCACTTTCTTGAATTGGTAGAATGTTTTCCCTTAAAAAGGAAGCTTTTTCACGTGGATTTGGTTCAGTAGCCCACTGCCAGTGTTGCTCGTTCGACCAATAGTTTGCATTTTTAAATGCAGGTTCATATCCCGTTCTATCTTTATTCCATTGGATTGCGCCTCCGCAATGATCAAAATGGAGGTGAGTCAGAAACACGTCCGTAATATCTGATTTTGTATATCCTAATTTGTTAAGTTTGGATTCAAATAATTCTGTCTCAGATAAGTAAAAATGAGAAAAGAATTTATCGTCTTGTTTGTCCCCAATTCCTGTATCAATCAAAATCAAACGATTGTCTTGTTCAATTAGTAAACTTCGCATCGACCATTCGCACATATTGTTGGTATCCGAAGGATTTGTTTTGTTCCAAATAGATTTAGGAACTACTCCAAACATGGCACCTCCGTCTAATTTAAAATTCCCAGTATTGATCGATTGTATCTTCATTTCGTATAGTTAGTCAACTATTACAGTACGTGAATTTACAAGGAATGTTTCTCTCTAAAATGTTTTTCTAATTTATCACCGCTATTTAGAATCTTTCTACACCATTTGATCTTTAAAGCAACCTGTTCTTCTTGGGTTAATTTCCAAGCGTAAGTACTTTGTTCTAAACGTTGTCTAAGTGTATTTAATATGATCGCAACTGAAACGGAGATGTTAAAACTCTCTGTAAATCCGTACATCGGTATTTTGACAAAAGTATCTGCCATTGCCTCTACTTCTTCACTAATTCCTCTTCGCTCAGTTCCAAAAATCAACGCTATTGGTTGACTCAAATCTAAGTCGTAAATCGTGTTTTCGGTATGCGGTGTTGTAGCAACAATCGTATATCCTTTAGATTTCAAACGATCTATACAATCTTTGGTAACATGTTCTCCTTGATTGTAATTGTACATATCCACCCAACGGCCCGCTCCTAAAGCAATATCTCGTTGAACTTTATATTGATTATCCTTTTCGATAACATGTAATTCTTGTATCCCAAAACAATCACAGGAGCGTAATACTGCACTGGCATTATGCTCCTGATAAACATTTTCTATAGCCAAAGTAATGTGCTTCGTACGCTCTGAAGCAATACGATCAAACATCTCTTTTTTGTTGTCGCTGATTATATCATAAAATTCAGCTAGTATTTTTTCTTCCATTTTTGACGTAAAAAAAAAGGGTAGCCGAAGCCACCCTTTCAAACTTTAAACTAATTCTTAGTTAACGTTTCCTGTTAAATCAGCACCAGCTTTAAATTTAACTACATTTTTTGCAGCAATTTTGATTTCTTTACCAGTTTGTGGGTTACGTCCAGTTCTAGCTTCTCTTTTAGAAACTGAAAAAGATCCAAATCCTACTAATGATAATTTATCACCAGCTTTTAACGCTGTTGAAGTAGCGTTTACAAATCCGTCTAATGCTTTTTTTGCATCTGCTTTAGATAATCCAGACTCAGTTGCGATTGCATCGATTAATTCTGCTTTGTTCATGTTAAATAGTTTTAGTTATTCAATTAATACTAAAGCAAAGTTATAAGAATATGCAGTAAATACTAGTGTTTTGGCAATAAATGTTAATAAAACTTATTAAAATTTATTTGTATAAAACTAATAATGAACAATTTAAGGCTGTTGCGTTAGTTTTAACTGTTTGTTTTTCAAGGTTTTGATGTCCTGACTTGTATTTTTTGATTATTAGCTTATTTTTCAACAAATAGCTTGAAATGACTGTATCCAGCACTGAATTCTGTATGATTCATACGTTTTTTACCCTCTAATTGAAGCTCTGTAACACATAAATAGTAGTCCTTACAAGGAAATAAGACACCTTCTTTGGTGAAAAGCAGTTCTTTTTTACCTTCTGAAGACTGGGTTGTCTTCGTTGTATGAAACAATTTGAAGGTTTTTACCTCTTGTTTATCTGTAAAATTTACCTTACTCCAGGCAGTTGGATAAGGAGAAAGTCCTCGACAAAAATCATGTATGCTTGCTACTTCCTGATCCCAATTAATTTCACAATCTCCTTTGAAAATTTTAGGTGCTGCTTTTAAATTTTCAGAAGTAATTAATGCTTCTTGTGGTGTTCTTGTGACTGTCCCCTCCATAATTTGGTGTACCGATTTTTGAACCAACAGTTTTCCTAAATGCATTAAACGATCATGTAACTCTCCAGCAGTTTCATTTTCACCGATTGCGATCGATTCACGTTCAATAACCATTCCTGTATCTATTTCTTGTTCGATGAAAAAAGTTGTGACACCAGTTTCCGTTTCCCCATTGATTACTGCCCAATTGATTGGTGCTGCTCCACGGTATTCAGGTAGTAAAGAGGCGTGTAGGTTGATCGTACCTTTAGAAGGCATGTTCCAGACGATTTCGGGTAACATTCTAAATGCAACCACCACAAATAAGTCAGCGTTTAAAGCTTTAAGTTCAGTAATGAAACTCTCATCCTTTAAATTGCTTGGTTGTAATATTGGAAGTTGATGTGTAATAGCTGTTGTTTTAACAGAACTTTCTTGAATTTTTTGACCACGTCCAGCAGGTTTGTCAGGAGCAGTAATTACTCCCACAATGTTATAGTTTTGTTCAACTAAACCTTCCAAAATGGTACTCGCAAATTCTGGAGTTCCCATAAACACTATACGAAAATCTTGTTTTGTCATATCTTTTTTGTTTTCCAATTAAACAATTTTAAATATCCGATGGATAAAATTCCTAATGCTCCAAAGTAAATATACTCCACCGACCATACCCAAAATATTTCGGCATGCCATACTTTGATTAATAAATAGGAGGATAGTAGGTAGATAGAAATACTGAAAAATTCAATTAGGAAACTTGCTATAGTATTTCCTGAACCATTCACGGTTTGAAATTTCACTGAGATTAATCCGAAGATTAAAAACGACCCTGCTATAAATCGAAGTATTTCAGCACTTTTATGAATGTATATTTCTTCCGGATTTATAAAGGTTATCATGAATTTTGGATAGAGAAGAGCGCCGTGAAAAAACACAAATAAAAATAGGATCGTAAGTAATTGTATCCTGCGTTGAATTGTTTTTAAAGAATCAAAATCTGCTTTTCCGATGTATTGTGAAACATATGTTTTAGTGGTCGCTGCAAAACCAAGAATTGGAACAAATGCTAAGAAATAAAACGAACGAATATTTTGAGAAACTGTAAGTTCAAATTTCCCCATTTGTTCTATCCAAGTAAAAAAGATGGTCCATGCAGCAAGTGCTATAAAACCTTGAAAAAATAATGGACTCCCAATTTTCATTAATTCAACAAACGATTTCCATTGAAAAGCAAAATGATGAAACATTTGGTATATCTTTCGTTCTTTGGAGAAAAATAAAAACACGATTAAGAAAATCATTCCTAATAGTTCAGCAATTGTAGAGGCTAGTGCAGCGCCTTTAATACCTAAAGAAGGAATAAGATTAGGAACGCCGAAAATGAGTAAATATCCTAAAAGAATGTTTGAAAAAGCGATAATCAATGCACTAATCAGTACCACCCACGTTTTACCTATTGCTAAAAAGAATGCTTGGATCGGTAAGCTAAACATGCAAAAAAGTAGGGCATAACTTCGCACGGAGAGAAACTCAATTTGTGCATTTGCTAAGTCGGGATGTTTGGTGTAAAGTGGGAGTAGGGTGGGTATGATGAAGTATAAAAAACTAAACAACAAGACGGAAACAATACCTATCGTAAAAACGGATGTCCCGAAAATACGGCCAATGGCATGGTGTTTATCCTGACCGATGCGACGTGCAATTAAAATTTGAACACCATCAGTCAAGCCGTTAATTGCCATGAAGATGGTTACATAAATTAAACTAGCATTTCCACAAGCATCAAAAGCAACCGTGTCGTAGCGACTCAAAAATGCCGCATCACTAATCATCACAATGGATTGAATGAAGGACGAAACCATTAAGGGTAACGCAACACTGAGTATAGTCTTGTAGTTGTAACTTAGCATTATTCTACTTGAATAACCAATCCTTTTAAATACTCCCCTTCTGGATGAAAAGCGTTGATAGGATGGTCAGCAGGTTGGTGTAGTTGTTCCAAGATTCTTACTTTACGACCACTTTCAATTGCTGCTGCAATGACAGTATTTGTAAATAAATATTTATCTACAACTTGAGAACAAGAGTAGGTAAAAATCAATCCTCCTGGTTTTATCTGACGAATCGCGTGAGCATTCAAACGTTTGTAACCTTGAATGGCTTTGTGTCGTTTGTCTTTGTGCTTCGCAAATGCAGGTGGATCTAAAATGATGATATCGTATTCTTCTGGTAATTCTTTGATGTACTCCATGGTATCTGCCACAATCGACTTGTGATTTTTACCCATATTGTTTAATACAACATTTGCCTCGGTCAACTCAATTGCCTTCTTAGAACTATCCAAGGAGTGAGCAAGCGTTGCATCTCCTGCAATCGCTGCCAAACTGAATCCTCCAGAATAACAAAAAGTATTCAAGACTTTCTTTCCTTTAGCGTATTTACGAACCAAACTTCTATTTTCTCGTTGATCGATAAAGAAACCTGTTTTTTGTCCTGTTATCCAATCGATTTGGTATTTAATCCCATTTTCAATCGCAATATGAGGAGTTACAGCAGAGCCAAATAAATAGTTGTTCTCCACTTCCAAACGAGCAGGTAGGGTGTCACTTGACTTAGAGTAAACAGCAATCAGTTCTTTACCTAATACGTGTTGTAAAGCTTTTGAAATGTACTCTACATTTTGGTACATACCGATACTGTGGCATTGAACTACCGCTACTCCAGCATAAAAATCTATAATTAATCCAGGTAAAGAATCTCCTTCACCGTGAACCAAACGAAGAATCGAATTTTGCTCGTTAAACAAATTTAAACTTCTTCGAAGTGAGACAGCATCACCAATTTTTTCATTAAAAAAATCTTGGTCGATTGGTCGATCAATAAAACTCAATACACGAAAAGCAATAGTACTTGGTTGAAAGTGACCTCTTGCAATGAAATTATTTCGATGATCACACACATCAACAATCTCTCCTTCTAATATGTCAGAAGTGTCGGTATGTATTGCACCAGAAAATACCCAAGGATGATAACGTTGAATTGAACCTTGTTTTGCTTTGTGTAATTGTAGTTTTTTTATAGACATAGTTTATTTTATTGCGTCTGCTTTTGCTTTTACTTCAGCTGCTTTAGCTTCGTTTCCAACTCTTCCGTAGGCACGAGATAAAGTAATCAATGCGTCTTTATCTGTTGGGGAAACAGCAGTGTATTTTTCTAAAGCAGAGATTCCACGAAGTAATGTACGGTTTGCTTGATCTTCCAAAGTTTTTACTTTTGGATCTTTGGTAGGTAACATTGAAGCTTCTTTTGTTAGTGACTTTGCCCAAGAAATATAGGTACTTGCTAATTGATAGATTGCATCGACATACATACCATCAAAAGATAAAGCTTTTTTAAATCCAACTTCTGCTTTTGAATATTCATTATTATTCAAATAGGTTGTAGCTAAGTTGTAATATAAACGCTTATTTAACGAATCATTTGGATAAGTTTGAGAAAATTCATCCGTTAATTTTTCTAATTCAACTAGGTTGGTTTTTTTTAGTTGCAAATCAATCATTGATAGTGTTGCTCTGCGATTAACTGGGTAAAACATTTTAAATGTCGAAGCTAATCGTAATGCTTCATCTAATTTGTTTTCAGTTATGTATGAATTCATACCATTTAAAAAAGCGATTTCTGCGTTACCATCAGCGTTTTCCATCGACAATCCTAACGATTTTTTGATTTTAATTGACTCTATAAAAGCTAACATTGCACCTTCAAAATTTTTAGAAACAAATAGACTTTGTCCTTGTTGAAATACATTAAATGCTTTTAGATTTACGTAATCCAATACTTTGTCCTTATATTTTGGATTAACATTGTTATAGGCCAACAACATATTTTCATCAGCTATATCTTGATATTCTTTGATTTTTGCTTCCTCTTTAGTTGTCGCTTTAGTTATTTCAACCAATCCTAAATATATTAATGATTTATAATATTGTGTTTTAGGATTGTTTTTAGTCTCCTCGTTAGTACTTGCTTGATCTATAAACTCTTTCGCTTTTAAGATTGACTCTGATGCTGAAGTAATGTCTCTTTTTTCAAATGCTTTGCTAAACTTGTTTTCATACTCACTTGCTGCAGAAGTTTCCATCATTTTTTGACTAAAACTTACTGTTGAAATCGCTAAACCAAGCGAAAATAAAATTGCTTTTTTACTTAAATTTTCCATACCTACTTTTTTAAAAAGAAAACCTCCCATTTGAAAAACTGAATTTTAGTTCAAGTTCACAAATGGAAGGTTTTTAATCGTTTATTTTATTGTTTATTCTTCTCCTGCTTCTTCTTCAGTTTCCTCCTCATCGTTTGAAGACTCCTCTGTCAAATCATCATTTAACACTTCTATTGGTGCATTTGGATCGATTTCTGCTAATGCTTCTTCATCCATTTCTTCCTCATCTTCACTACGAGGTGCTCTAGCTACAGCAGCTATAGAAGCAGAGCCTTTTAGGTTAATCAAACGAACACCTTGAGCAGCTCTTCCCATTACACGTAATGTGTCAACGTGCATACGAATAGTAACACCTGCTTTCGTAATGATCATTAAATCATCTTCGTCAGTAACATTTTTAATTGCTAATAAAGGTCCAGTTTTATCTGTAACATTGATAGTTTTAACCCCTTTACCACCACGGTTAGTGATTCTGTAAATTGGCTCTCCATCTTCAGGATCATTCAAGAAAGAACGTTTACCATACCCTTTCTCAGAAACTACAAGTACTGTTGAAGTATTGTCTTTCACACAAACCATTCCAACTACCTCGTCAGTTTCGCTTAATAAAGTAACTCCGCGTACACCAGAAGCATTTCTACCCATTGGACGAACCTTCTCCTCATTGAAACGAATTGCACGTCCTGATTTCGTTGCTAAAACGATTTCGTTTGTACCGTCTGTTAATTTTGCTTCTAACAATTCATCATTCTCACGAATTGTAATCGCATTAATACCATTTGTTCTAGGACGAGAGTAAGCTTCTAAAGATGTTTTCTTAATCACGCCTTCTTTCGTACACATGATGATAAAGTTGTTTTGAACATATTCTTTATCAGTCAAATCTTGCACTTTCACGTAAGCTTTCACTTTATCGTCTTGCGCAATATTTAATAAGTTTTGAATTGCTCTACCTTTTGCCAATTTATTTCCTTCAGGAACTTCGTATACACGCATCCAGAAACATCTTCCTTTTTCTGTGAAGATTAATAAATAGTTATGGTTTGTAGCAACAAATAAGTGCTCTAAGAAATCTTTATCTCTAGTAGTAGAACCTTTCGATCCCATACCACCTCTGTTTTGAACTTTGTATTCAGAAAGACTTGTACGTTTGATATAACCTGCATGAGAAATAGTAATAATTACTTCTTCATCTGGGATTAAATCTTCCATACGCATTTCAGAAGCAGCATATTCAATACGAGATTGACGTACATCGCCATATTTATCTTTCACGTAGTTCAACTCATCTTTGATGATTTGCATTCTACGATCTTCGTTTGCTAAAATTTCTTTTAAATCCGTAATTAAAGCCATTAAGTCAGCATACTCAGCACGAAGTTTGTCTTGCTCTAGTCCTGTTAATTGACGTAGACGCATTTCAACAATAGCACGTGATTGAAGATCACTTAAGTTGAAACGAGCAATTAAACTGTCTCTAGCTTCTTCAGGACTTTTAGATGCACGAATAATTTTAATTACTTCATCAATATTATCACTTGCGATGATTAAACCTTCTAAGATATGCGCTCTTTCTTCGGCTTTACGTAAATCAAATTTCGTTCTACGAATAATTACTTCGTGGCGGAAATCGATAAAGTGTCTGATAAGGTCTTTTAGGTTAACTAATTCTGGTCGACCATTCACTAAACAAATATTGTTTACAGAGAAAGAAGTTTGTAAGGCTGTAAATTTGTACAGTTTATTCAATACAACGTTAGAAATTGCATCGCGTTTTAATTCAAACACAATTCGCATACCAGTTCTATCCGACTCATCACGTATATCCGAAATACCTTCTAATTTTTTATCATTTACAAGTTCTGCAGCCTTTTTGATTAAGTCAGACTTATTTACTTGGTATGGAATTTCTGTAATGATGATTTGTTCTCTACCGTTACTCTCTTCGATTTCCGCTTTTGCACGAATAACGATACGACCTCTACCTGTAGTTAACGCTTCACGAACACCTTCATATCCATAAATGATACCTCCTGTAGGGAAGTCAGGAGCTTTTACGTAGTTTAACAATTCCTCAACTTCGATTTCTTTGTTGTCTACAAATGCAATACAACCATCTACTACCTCACTTAAATTATGAGGAGCCATATTGGTTGCCATACCTACAGCAATACCTGAAGCACCATTTACTAATAAGTTAGGGATTTTAGTAGGAAGCACTGATGGTTCTGTTAAACTATCATCAAAGTTAGGACGGAAATCTACCGTTTCTTTCTCTAAATCATCTAACATATCCTCTGCAATCTTACGAAGACGAGCCTCCGTATAACGCATAGCTGCAGGACTATCTCCATCGACAGAACCAAAGTTACCTTGTCCGTCAACCAATGGGTAACGCAATGACCAAGGTTGCGCCATACGAACCATTGTGTCATATACGGAACTATCCCCATGTGGGTGATACTTTCCTAATACTTCTCCAACAATTCTTGCGGACTTTTTATGTGGGCGGTTTGAATAAACACCTAAATCTTGCATACCATATAATACCCTTCTATGAACAGGTTTAAACCCGTCACGAATATCTGGTAAAGCACGAGAAACAATCACTGACATCGAATAATCGATGTACGCAGCTTTCATTTCATCTTCAATGTTAATTTGAATTATTTTTTCCCCGTCTGCCATACTATTTCTATCTAATAATTAGTTGTTTACATTTTATCGAGTGTGTAAAACACGAAGAACGAATTTATATATAATTAAAGCAAGGAAAACAAAGGGTTAAGGTATTTTACTAACAAAAATCTGTGGAAAATTGCAGGTTAATATTGAGTTATTAACAATTTATAATTATACTTTTGCTATATTGTAGAAAAAGTATTTTATTTTTACTAAAAACTAATAAGTGATGGAAGCAAAGTTTTCACCAAGAGTTAAAGATGTGATTAGTTACAGTCGTGAAGAGGCACTTCGTTTAGGGAATGATTTTATTAGTGTTGAACATATACTTTTAGGTATCATTCGAGAAGGTGAGGGGTCGGCAATTAGTTTGTTAAATTCATTCAATTTAGATTTGAAAAAAGTACGTGCAGAAATTGAATTAGGTTTAAAGAAAAACGCACCGATTAGTATTGATTCAGCTATAAATATCCCTTTAGTGAAACAAGCTGAAAAAGTCCTTAAAAAATCATTTTTAGAAGCAAAATTATATAAAAGTTCCGATATAGGTACGCAACATTTATTACTATCAATCCTAAAAGAAGAAGATTGTGTTGCAACAACAATTTTGAATAAATACGGTGTGATTTACGATATTATAAAAGATGAAATAGAACTTATGATGAAAGAAGAAAATTTACCAAGAGCAGAGTTTCCTGGTTCTTCAGATGAAGATTCAGAAAACTTCGGTGCTGCACAAAGAAAAGCTGCAGACCCTAAATCTAAAACTCCTGTACTAGATAATTTCGGGAGAGATTTAACTAAAATGGCCGAAACCGGACGCTTAGATCCGATTGTTGGACGTGAAAAAGAGATTGAACGAGTTTCTCAAATCCTTTCTAGAAGAAAGAAAAATAATCCAATACTTATTGGTGAGCCTGGTGTTGGTAAAAGTGCCATTGCTGAAGGGTTAGCATTGCGTATTGTACAACGTAAGGTTTCTCGTATTCTTTTCAATAAACGTATTATCTCTTTAGATTTAGCTTCATTAGTAGCTGGAACAAAATATAGAGGTCAGTTTGAGGAAAGAATGAAAGCGGTAATGGCTGAAATTGAAAAAAATCCAGATATTATTCTTTTCATTGATGAGATTCATACAATCATAGGTGCTGGAGGTGCTAGTGGTTCTTTAGATGCTTCAAACATGTTTAAACCTGCGTTAGCTCGTGGCGAAATGCAAGTGATTGGTGCTACTACTTTGGACGAATACAGACAATATATTGAGAAAGACGGTGCGTTAGAGCGTCGTTTTCAAAAGGTGATTATCGAACCTACAACTGTAGATGAGACAATTCAAATTTTGAATAATATCAAAGAAAAATATGAAGATCACCACATGGTGAATTATACGCCAGAAGCGGTTGCTGCTTGTGTGAAATTGACGGATCGTTATATTAGTGATCGTCATCTTCCTGATAAAGCAATTGATGCGTTGGATGAGGTAGGTTCACGTGTACATATTACGAATATCAACGTACCAAAAGAAATAATAAATATTGAAGCTCAAATTGAGGCTTTAAAAGAAAAGAAAAACGAAGTAATCAAATCGCAACAATACGAGGAGGCAGCAAAACTTCGTGATGATGAACGTAAGTTACAAGATCAATTAGAAGCTGAAAAACGTAAGTGGGAGGAAGAGAGTAAAATCCACCGTGTTGCAGTAACGGAAGAGGATGTAGCGGAAGTAGTTTCCATGATGTGCGGTATTCCTGTAACACGTGTTGCTCAAAAAGAGAGTGGACGTTTAGTAAATATGGCGGAAGAATTAAGAGGAAAAGTAATTGGTCAAGACGAGGCAGTTGAAAAAGTGGTTAAAGCGATTCAACGTAACAGAGCTGGATTGAAAGACCCGAATAAACCAATCGGTTCGTTCTTCTTCTTAGGCCCAACAGGTGTTGGAAAAACTCAATTAGCGAAAGTATTAGCTAAATACTTATTTGATTCTGAAGATTCATTGATTCGTATTGATATGTCCGAGTATATGGAGAAATTCTCTATCTCTCGTTTGGTAGGAGCGCCTCCGGGATATGTTGGTTATGAAGAAGGTGGTCAGTTAACTGAAAAAGTAAGAAGAAAACCATATTCCATCATTTTGTTAGATGAGATTGAAAAAGCACATCCAGATGTTTTCAACTTATTGTTACAAGTGTTGGATGATGGACATATGACAGATGGTTTAGGTCGTAAAATTGACTTTAAAAATACCATTTTGATTATGACTTCTAATATTGGAGCTCGTCAGTTAGCTGACTTTGGTACTGGTGTTGGTTTTGGAACTGCCGCTCAGTCTGCGCAAAAAGAAGATAACAGTAAAGTGGTAATTCAAAACGCATTACGGAAAGCATTTGCTCCAGAGTTCTTGAATCGTATAGACGATATGATTATGTTTAAATCATTGACAAGAGATGGAATTCACTCAATCATCGATTTAGAGTTAGCTAAATTATATGGTCGTATCAATAATTTGGGTTACCAAATTGAATTGACTGAAAAAGCGAAAGATTTCATTTGCGATAAAGGTTACGATGAGAAGTATGGTGCTCGTCCTTTAAAAAGAGCTATCCAAAAATACATTGAAGATCCACTCGCGGAAGAGATTGTAAAATCTACTATGAAAGAAGGAGATAAAATTGCTTTGGATTTAGAAGATGGAAAAGAGATGTTAACAGTAGTAATTACTGGAGCATCTAAAACAAAATCTAAAACGAAAGAGTAATAATAATCAGATAAAATAAATAAGCCGTTGAGAAATCAGCGGCTTTTTTTATTCTCAATAAATAACCCTAATTTGTAAAAATCAAAAAGATATAGGTTGACAATTCCATTCTTAAAGCAAGATGTCAATATAGGTTTGGAAAGTTTAAATAAGAGATGTAAAATAGATTCAAAAGGTTTTATTTTATAATAAATATTCAATAGCGATATATCATTTATAAAGTCTGCGTCATAATCTATATAGGATAAAATACTGACTAAATTCTCTATACTTTTTTGAGTTTTTTGAATGAATTTTTCATTTGTATCGATATCTCCATTAACTACCACATTGTCAATATGTAAAAGTTCAATGTTTTTCTTCTTTAATTCATATCCAAACAATGTGTCTTCATGTCCATATTGAGATAAGCGTTCGTCAAACTTAATTAGTTGAAAAACTTCTCTAGTGATAAGGAAATTATTAGTTAAAAAAGATTTGTAAGGACTAAGACTTCTCTTAGAGGCAGTTTGACTTTCTTTATAAAATCCATTTTTTAAGCGCAATAAAATTTCACGTTTTGGATTACTATAATCATAGATACTACCACCACAAATAACTTTCGGATTTTGCTTAATAATTTCTATATAATTTGAAAGGTAGTTTGGATTTTCAATAGTAGAATCACAATCTAAAAACAAAAGGTATTCAAAGTTCGAAAATTCTAAAAAACGATTTCTAATTTTTGCTCGACCAATGTTTTTAGGTAATTCAATATATTTTATGTCTTTACATACGATTGCATTTTCTGACTTAAATAAGCTTGAACAATCATCGATCACAATGATTTCAAAAGGAATTTTGAGTATTTCCCCTTGTTTAATTAACGAGCGAACTAATAGTTTAATATTGTAATTGAAAACGGGTATGCAAATACTTAACATTGTTTGTACTACCTATTTAGTTTTTTAAAAAATTAATAAATTGTTCTACAGCTCTAGATCGGTGACTTAACTTACTCTTTTCTTCCATACTCATTTCCGCAAAAGTTCTATCAAAGCCATCAGGAATAAATATAGGGTCATAACCAAATCCATGTTTACCTCTCTTTTCGTCTATGATTATTCCAGATACACTTCCTTCAAATTCAAAATGTTCACCAGAATGATTAATATATACAATTACTGTCTTAAAACATGCCTTTCTATTCGATATACCAATTAAATTTTGAAGTAGTTTATCCATATTTCGTTTATCGTCTTTAGGTTCTCCTGCATATCTAGCAGAAAATACACCTGGCTCATTATTCAAAGCTTCCACTTCTAATCCAGAATCATCGGAAAAACAAGGAAGATGATAAGTTTGGAATCCAAATTCAGCTTTCAATGTTGCATTTCCTTTAAAAGTATGAGCTGTTTCAGCTATCTCTCCAGTAAAACCTAAATCGTTTAAGCATTGTAATCTAAAAGTATCTCCTAATTTATGTTGAATCTCTTTTGTTTTATGGATATTCGATGAACAAAACAATAATTGCATAATTTTTCTTTTCGGTAAAAATACAAATCATATGCTTCTCTTTACTTTTTTGATTACATAATGTCGTATTCCTATTTTTGGTACATATCCTTTTAGATAGCATGATTTTTTATTCTGTTGTTTGTTAATTTATATTTTTTTAGATTGTTTAAATTAGTGTATGGTGTTGATATGTAAGGTTTTGAATCGAATAAGTTAAATATAAATGAAAAAAGTTTGTTTTTTTTTTCAAAAAAGCATTGTTAATTTAAAAAGAGTACATATCTTTGCACCCCACAACACGATAGAGTGTTTGAGTTTTAAGGACGAAAGTTTAGAATACTTACAAAAGATTAGTTCTTTGACATATTAGGAAATAAGGAAACAGCGTAGAAATACAATAGAATGAGCTCAACAAAAATTCAACGTTTTATACAACGGAGAGTTTGATCCTGGCTCAGGATGAACGCTAGCGGCAGGCCTAACACATGCAA
>CANGOA010000024.1 GCA_947455255.1 Flavobacteriia bacterium
ATATTTTTTTGTTTTTTAAAAGAGGGTGCTTCACTATTTCAGAAGGCTTATGTACTCCACTATTGGGTTAAACGTTGAACCTGTATGAAACTATTTCATACATAATTGCAATTTGATATTTGATTCATCTGAAGCATGAACAAGTCCAGCATGAGTCAAATTTCTCTTTTGCTTTTTAGTTTTTTTCGTAAGAATGTGGCTTTTAAAAGCGTGTTTTCTCTTGATTTTACCACTCCCAGTTATCGTGAATCTCTTCTTCGCACTGGATTTAGTTTTCATTTTTGGCATCTTTACTATTTTTAAGTGTTACCCCTATATCAGCATTTTTATGTCTCGCGACAATATCTTATTTTCCTTTTTTAGGATTAAGCATAATAATCATACGCTTACCTTCTAATTTAGGCATAGATTCCAACACTCCTAAATCGCCAATCTCTTGCGCGAAACGAAGTAACAAAATCTCACCACGGTCTTTAAATACAATTGTTCGTCCACGAAAGAAAACATATGCTTTCACTTTAGAACCTTCTTCCAAGAATTTTTTAGCATGAACTAATTTAAATTGAAAATCGTGCTCATCCGTATTTGGTCCGAAACGAATTTCTTTAATTACAACCTTACTTTGTTTCGCCTTTAATTCCTTTTGTTTTCTCTTTTGATTATATAAAAACTTTCTATAATCCATAATTTTACAAACAGGAGGGACAGCATTTGGTGAAATTTCTACTAAGTCCATCTCTTGCTCTTCAGCTAACTTAATAGCGTCGTAAGTAGACATTACTTTTGGTTCTTCACTTTCCATCACAAGACGGATTTCCTTTGCAGTAATCTTCTCGTTAATTTTGTGCTGATCAGGCTCTTGTTGAGGTACTAATCTTTTTCTTGGCTCTTTTCTCATTCAGTAATTAAAGCATTTGTTGCTAATTCATTTTTTATTGCGATTTCAATCGTATTCGTAAATTCATCAATTGACATTGAACCTAAATCTCCAGAACCTCTTTGCCTTACTGAAACTGTCTGACTATCAAATTCTTTCTCGCCAATTATCAACATAAACGGAGCTTTTTTAAGCTCTGCTTCACGGATTTTTTTACCTATTTTTTCATTTCTATCGTCAACGAAAGAGCGAATATCGGAATTATTTAGCAAACTACGAACTTTTTCTGCAAACTCATTATACTTATCACTAATTGGTAAAACAAATACTTGCTCAGTTGCTAACCATAAAGGAAAGTCTCCAGCACAGTGCTCTAACAAAACAGCAACAAATCGTTCCATAGATCCAAATGGAGCTCGGTGTATCATTACAGGTCTGTGTTTAGCATTATCACTACCTGTATACTCTAATTCAAATCGTTCTGGCAAATTGTAATCCACTTGTATCGTTCCTAGTTGCCACTCTCTTCCTAAAGCATCTTGCACCATAAAATCTAATTTCGGTCCATAAAAAGCTGCTTCACCATACTCTACAACTGTTGGCAATCCTTTTTCTGCTGCTGCTTCAATAATTGCAGCTTCTGCTTTTGCCCAATTTTCATCAGAACCAATATATTTAGTATTGTTTTCAGGATCTCTTAACGAAATCTGTGCTTTGAAATTATCAAATTTCAGAGTTTTGAAGATATATAATACTAAATCAATTACTTTCTTAAATTCTTCTTTCACCTGATCTTGAGTACAGAAAATATGAGCATCATCTTGTGTAAACCCACGAACACGAGTTAAACCATGTAATTCTCCACTTTGTTCATAACGATAAACTGTTCCAAATTCAGCAAAACGAGCAGGCAACTCTTTGTAAGACCTAGGTTTAGATTTGAATATTTCACAGTGATGAGGACAATTCATTGGTTTTAACAAGAATTCTTCGTTATCATCTGGGGTTTTGATTGGTTGAAAAGAATCCGCTCCGTATTTTTCATAATGACCAGAACAAACGTATAATTCTTTACTACCGATATGGGGAGTAATTACTTGTTCGTATCCTGCTTTTTTTTGAGCTTTCTTAAGGAAATTCTCTAAACGCTCTCTTAATGCAGCTCCTTTAGGTAACCACAAAGGCAATCCTTGTCCAACTCGTTGCGAAAAAGTAAACAACTCAAGTTCTTTCCCTAATTTTCTATGATCTCTACGTTTAGCTTCCTCTACTTTTTCTAAATATTCCGTTAATTCTGCTTGTTTAGGAAAAGTTATTCCATAAATACGAGTTAACTGTTTATTTTTTTCGTCTCCCCTCCAATATGCACCTGCAATTGCCGTTAACTTAACAGCTTTGATTAGTGAAGTATCAGGAATATGAGGTCCTCTACATAAATCCGTAAAATTACCTTGCGTATAGAAAGTGATATTTCCATCTTCTAAATTCTCTAATAATTCTAACTTATAAGGATCTTGTTTATCAGTAAAATAAGCTATAGCTTCAGTTTTAGAAATTTCTTGACGAACGAATTTTAATTTTTCTTTCGCTAATTCTTTCATTTTATTTTCAATTTTCACTAAATCCTCTTCTTTTATAGAATAATCCATAAAATCGACATCATAGTAAAAACCATTAGTTACTGGTGGGCCAATTGCTAATTTAATCCCTGGATAAAAGAATTCTAAAGCCTCAGCCATTAAGTGCGCCGATGAATGCCACATAGTAGACTTACCCTCCGTGTCATTCCAAGTTAACAAACTTAAAGTACTAGTTTCTGGCAAAACACGAGTCGCATCAACAACTTCATAATTTACTTTTGCTGCTAATACATTTCGAGCTAACCCTTCCGAAATACTCAAGGCAACATCCAATGCGGTAGTGCCTTTACTGAACTCTCGTATTGAACCATCTGGCAATGTAACTTTTATCATTTTATTCAATTTTGACAGCAAATATACATTTAAAGTCGCGTTAAATCAATCGAAAAGTTTTAAAAAACATTCTAATTTCTTAATAAGAAACAATATTTTTTTTAGAATTTTATAGTCTTTTCAAAACTAACTGAATGAAATTTTACAAAATTCCTTTTATATGGCTTTTATTGCCATTTATTTTGGGTATTGTCTCTCATGAATTAATCCCTATAAATTTTTCACATTCTTTCTATTTGCTTATTTTCTTTTCATCAACACTTACATTCATTTTTTTTAATAAAAAAGTAAAATTCAACTTTATTGTTATATTGATATTTATAAGCATTTGTTTCTTTCTTGCAGGGCAAACAATAATGTCACTTGAGAATAATAACAATATAAAAAATGCACCTCTTGAAAATTTTGAAAATTGCAATTATATTGGTTCAATTAAAGAATTATCAATAACACAATCTGGCTATATAAAATGTATAATTCAAAGTAAAAAAGAACCTTCAAATCAGTCAAAAACATATAAAAGACTGCTCTTCATTAAATTAGACAATAACAAAACGAATTTAACAGAAAATAGCACTATTATTTTTAATTGCAAATTTGAAAAAATTAGAAACCTAGGTTATCCAGGTGAATTTGATAGTGAATTTTACTGGAAAAATAAAGGAATAAATGAAATCGCATTTATTCCAATTTGTAATATAAAACTTATAAAAAAAGGAAACACTTCTATTTTCACCCCTACTTACCTACGTAATAAACTTTTAGAAATATTAAAATCTGTTCTTACAGGACAAGAATTAGCACTTGCAAACGCATTGATACTTGGTGAAAGAAATCTTCTTACGAATGATACAACACAACAATTTAGCAATACAGGCGCTATGCACATACTTGCTGTATCAGGTCTTCACATTGGGATTTTACTTCAAATTCTATTGAAATTTTTACAACCATTTCAAAAATTAATCTCAAAAAACAAAGCCACTATTCTCTCTCTATTTATTCTATGGATTTATGCCATAACAACTGGTTTTTCTGCTTCTGTTGTACGTTCTGTCATTATGTTTAGCTTAATCTCTTTAGGTTCAATCAGAGGAAAGAAAAATTCAGAATTAAATGCCTTAGCTTTTTCAGCATTATTAATTCTTAGCTGGAAACCTATATTTATATACGACGTAGGATTTCAACTATCCTATACAGCAATGTTGGGAATCTATCTTTTCTATCCTTTTTTAAAAACTGTGATTGTTTCACGAAATAAAATTATTCAGCTAATTACCGAAGGAACAATGATTGGAATTGCAGCACAAATAACCACACTCCCATTAACTTTGTATTATTTTCATCAATTTCCTAATTATTTTATCCTAACTAATATTGCTCTGATGGGATTTTCTTTCATCATTTTATTACTAGGATTATTACTGTTCTGCTTTTATTGGATTCCACTTATTAAGTTCATGTTAGGATTCATACTTCAAAAAACCATGTCTTTAATGTTAACTATTGTGTCTTACTTGAGTAATCTACCTTTTGCTACAGCTAATGGATTTTCATTTTCAAAATTTATGATCCTTTGTTTATATATTATCATTATTTTATTGTTTATTTCTATTGTATACAAAAAAATTAAATTGTTATATATTGTATTAATTAACGCAACAATAATTTCAATTTTAATCTTTCAAAATAGAGTAGAAAACAACATCCAATCATTTAAATACACACATTCAACTTTTAAAATAATTAAATCATGTTCAACGAATTACTTTCTATTTCCATCTTATTCTAGGAATTCCAATAAATCTAAAAGAATAATTAAAGATTTTACTAATTTACATCCAGGGAAATCAGTATTAATACCTACTGAGAGATTATCTCATTATTAATACGTGAAAGACGCTAACAATTTTAATATTTTTCATTATCTTTAGTACATATTAAAATTTTAAATTATGATAAAAACATTATTTTCAGTAGTATTGATCTTTATTACAATCTCTGTTTCAGCACAATATTACGGATGGAGTAAAACCATTGGAGGATCTGATGCTGATACTTGTACAGCTTTAGCTATTGATAAACAAGCAAATTTATATGCAATTGGTAGTTTTTCAGGGTATGGTGATTTTAGAAATGATACAATTATAGACAAGCTTATCTCAAATGGTAAGGATGATATTTTTCTTCAAAAAAGAACAAAAAAAGGAAAATACCTTTGGACAAAAAAAATAGGAGGAAAAGGAAATGATCGACCAACTAGTATGATATATTATAACGGTTCTCTATTTATTTCTGGAACATTTGAAGATACTGTTGATTTTGGAATTCAAAAAATTATTCCTGCAGGAAAAAAATCGATTTTTCTGGCTAAAATGGATACTGCCGGCAAATGTATTTGGGTGAAAACAATGGGGGATATATTATATTCAAGATCTAGGGGGCTAACGATCAATAAAGACGGTATATATTTATCAGGTGAGTTTTCTGGGAAATTGGAACAATTAAACGATACTAATGCAATGTTTATTCAAAAAAGAGATTTTGATGGAAATGTAAATTGGACAAAAACATTTGGTAAAAAACGATCTGTAGTAAGTAACGCTATCACAACAGATTCTTTGGGTAATATTTATAATGTTGGTGGTTTATTTGGAACTTATGTAGATTTAAACCCTTCTCCATTAAAGGATACTTTACTATCTTCAACAACATATAATTCAGCAGATATTTTTATTCAAAAACTAAATAAAAATGGAGAATTAATTTGGGTTAAAAAAATTGGAAGTACATCTAATGAAGAAGCAAATACAATAGTTAGTAAAGGTAATGAACTTTACATATCTGGATATTTCTCTTTAACAGTAGATTTTGACCCGAGTTCAATTGGAATATCAAATTTAGTATGTAAAGGTGGAAAAGACATTTTTATTGGAAAATACGATTTAGATGGAAAATTAATTTGGGTCAAACAAATTGGAAACACGAAAGAAGAGAATGCTAGACAATTGGAAATCGACAAATATAAAAATATTTATTTAGTAGGAACTTTCAATACTTCATCTGGTTCAAATACAGATTTCTTAGGTCTTCCATTAACGACTAAAGGTAATAATGATGTTTTTTGCGTCAAGTTTGACACACAAGGTAAAGGTATTTTAGTAAAACAATTTAGTGGTAGTTTGTCTGATTATGGAACTGCAATTAAGGCTGACACTATGAAAAACATCTACATTTCAGGTTCGTATAGTGGAAACTTAAATTTTGAAGGTCTAACTAAGGGTTACACAAGTAATGGCACCTCAGAAATATTTATTTATAAATCTTTATTAACTAAAGATAGTGATTCACTATTAAATGGAGGTGGTAGTACTGGAATTATAGAAAATTCTTTTAATTTCAAAATATACCCAAATCCAGTGATAAATAATTTATTTGTAAGTTTTGATCAACTATTGCAAAACTCAACACTATCAATTACTTCAATTACTGGTCAAACTATACAAACAAAAGAACTGTCACAAGGAGAATCAAATTCTATTATTGAAACAAATGAATTAACTCAGGGGATTTACTTTATTCGATTAAATTCTGGTAATACAAGTTATACTTATAAGTTACAAAAATTATAAACTAAAGTTTACAACATAAAAAAACCAGAGATTAATAACTCTGGTTTTTTTATGTTTACTACTTAATGTTTATCCTAAAAATGGATATCTATAATCATTAGCAGGTATAAATGTTTCTTTAATTGTTCTAGCGGAAACCCAACGTAATAAATTTAAAGGTGCTCCAGCTTTGTCGTTTGTACCTGAACCTCTAGCTCCTCCAAATGGTTGTTGACCTACAACAGCTCCTGTCGGTTTGTCATTGACGTAGAAGTTACCTGCGCTATGCTCAAGCGCAATTAATGCTTTTTGGATAGCATAACGGTCGTTTGAAATAATAGAACCAGTTAAAGCATATTCTGAAGTTGAATCCACAATTTTAAGCGTTTCTTCGTATTTATCAGCATCATACACATAAACTGTTAATACAGGTCCGAAAATCTCTTCAACCATAGATTTGAACTGTGGATTTGTTGTTACAATAACAGTAGGCTCTACGAAATAACCAACAGATTTATCATAGTTACCACCAGCAATAATCTCTGCATCAGTTGCTTGTTTTGCATAATCAATATAAGTAGCAATTTTATCAAAAGAGCGTTCGCTAATAACAGCATTTACAAAATTTGACGTATCGGCTGGCGACCCCATTTTGATAGAAGCTAATTGCTCTACCAAAACTTTTTTAACATCTCCCCAAAGATTCGAAGGGATATAGGCCCGTGAAGCTGCAGAACATTTTTGTCCTTGGAATTCAAAAGCACCTCTTGTCATTGCTGTTGCAACTTCTTGAGCATTCGCAGATGAATGTACCATAATAAAATCTTTACCTCCAGTTTCACCAACGATTCTAGGGTAACTTTTATAATTTTCAATATTATTCGCGATTGTTTTCCATAAACTTCTAAAAACTCCTGTAGAACCTGTAAAGTGAATTCCCGCAAAGTCTTTATGTTTAAAAATAACATCTCCAGCAGCTTCTCCTCCAACTGTTACCATATTGATAACTCCATCAGGTAATCCAGCCGCATGAAACAACTCCATAATTACTTGTGCTGAATAAATTTGAGTCTCCGCTGGTTTCCATACTACCACATTTCCCATCATAGCAGGTGCCGCAGATAAATTTGCAGCAATAGATGTAAAATTAAACGGAGTCAAAGCAAATACAAATCCTTCTAATGGACGGTATTGTAAACGATTCCACATTCCTGGTAAAGACTCTGGTTGCTCACGATAGATTTCAGACATATACTGAACGTTAAACCTGAAAAAATCAATCAACTCACACGCTGCATCTATCTCCGCTTGAAAAACGTTTTTAGATTGAGCTAACATTGTAGCTGCATTCATTTTCGCTCTAAAAGGTCCAGCTAATAAATCAGCAGCTCTTAAAAATACTGCCGCTCTTTCTTCCCATGGTAATGCTGCCCAGGCATCTTTCGCAGCTAATGCTTTTTCAATTGCTAATTCAACATGTTTTGCATCACCCACATTGTATTGTGCTAATACTTTTTTATGGTCATGTGGAGAAGTTAAATTCTTTTTATTGGATGTAAATACTTTTTCTGATCCAATGTACATTGGGATATCCAATGGAGCTTGGTTATACATTTTATCATACATTGCTAACAACTCCGTTCTTTCTGGAGAATGAGCGGCATACGATTTTACCGGTTCGTTAATCGCAACTGGTACCCTTGATATTGCATTTGCCATAATCTATTTTTTTTTCAAATTTAATGAATGTTTACTAACCTACAAGTCGCTTATCTTTCCTAATTCAGCAAATAAGGATACATAAGTCGAAAAGTTGGTATTTTCACTTTTACTTGGTCGAATGTGATTAAGTTCTCGAACAAATAATTGCCTTCCATCTTCCCTAAAGTACTTTGAAGATCACAGGAACTGGTATAAGAATAAGATTCTCCCGGTTCAATCGTTGGTTGTTCTCCGATAACTCCCTCTCCTCTTACTACTCTTGGAAAGTCAAGTGTGTCAAAAATAAACCATTCTCTTGCGATTAATTTCATCGCAAAATTTGATTCGTTTGTGATTGTAATTGTATAGTTAAAAAAAAACTTATTTTCTTGAACGGTCGAATAGCGTTCATTAAAAAAAGTCTCTACACTAACTTTAATACCATTTGTTATTGCTACTGACATATTTACTATATTATGTTAGTTAATATTAATATCATTTCCACATTTAAAATGTCCTTTAGGACAAGCTTTATGACCGTGAATACCACAAGGTCTACAATCTAAATCAATTACCTCTAACACTTTTGAATCTTCACTCAAAGGTCCAAAACCAAAATCTGTGACTGTTGAACAGAAAAATGCTGTCACCGGTGCATTCATTGCAGAACAAATATGTAAAGGTCCTGAATCGTTCACAAAATTTCGTGTAGCTTGTTTCATCAATGCTGCAGATGCTAAAAAGGATAGTTTACCTGCAAGATTTTCAACCTTCTGACACTTTGAACGATTTCGGATTGTTTCACATAACTCAACATCTCCTGGTCCTCCCAATAAATATATTTTTCCTTTCGATTTTAAAAAATCAATTAGCTCCATCCATTTATCTATTGGAAGCATTTTTGTGAACCAAACTGAAGCTGGAGCTAAACAAAAATAAGTCTCGGTAATGTATGGCTGAACAAAATCAATTTCTTTTTTCGAAGGAAAAAGACTTGGTCGCATTAACTTTTCAGCTCCAAGATGACTTATTAAACTTAAATTTCGCTCTACTTCATGCTTTCCCTCTTTTAAAGAGTGTTTTTGTTTTTTAGAGAAAAACAACGACAACGGATTTTTATCAAAACCTATTGTATTCTTAGCCCCACCTAGAACTGTCAATAAACCAGAACTTGCAAAACGATGTAGATTAATAATCGTATCGTAACGATTGGAACGAATTTCTTTCAACAGACGAGATAATTCCGAAAACTTCTTCTTTTTTTTATCGAGATTTAAGACATGTTTTATAGAAGGATTGTTTACTAATAAACTTTCATTACCTCTACGTACTAACACATCAATTTCTGCAGATGGAAAAAGTCTATTTAATTCAGAAATTACTGGAGTAGCTAAAATAACATCCCCAATAAATGCTGTTTGAATAATTAGTACTTTTTTCATGCTTTAAAAGATAAAAGGGCTACACGAATGTAACCCTCATTTAATTTGTATCAAAAACGGGAATTAAAATTCATATCCCCCTTTTTCTAAGATATAGTTCGCTACCAATTGACGAGCATCTTTTGCATTGAAAGGTTCTGTTTTCGTAAATCGACGAACCCCCATCAATGTCATTCTCAACTCATCACCTTCCATAAATGAATTCAATGCGTCTTTCGCTGATTTAGCCATTTTGTCTGCTGCATCATAGAAATATGTTTTCACCATTGCTAATTGAACTACAGCTGCCTCTTCCCCTTTCGATTGGATAATTTTGTCTACACGCAATAAAGCTGACTCAGCTTGATATGTTACGATTAACATATCTGCAATGTTCATCAGAATTTCTTGCTCTTTCCCTAAAGAAGTTGCTAATTTTTGCACTGCCGCACCAGCAACTAATAAGATTGTTTTTTTCAATCCTTCTAACAAAGTATATTGAGACGAAAGAACTGTTTCTTCTTTTTCTTCAAAATCAGGAATACTCATCAATTCTCCAGCTACTTTTGTTGCTGCACCAAGTAAATCTAATTCACCTTTTAATCCTTTTTTCAAAATCATATCTACAGACAACATACGATTGATTTCGTTTGTTCCTTCAAAAATGCGATTGATACGAGAATCTCTATACGATCTTTCTACAGTAGACTCCGAAGAATAACCCATTCCACCATAAATTTGAACCGCTTCATCAGCAACAAAGTCTAAACATTCTGATGCAGCAACTTTTAAGATGGCGCATTCAGCAGCAAATTCTTCAATTCCTTTAAGAGTAGCCTGACCTTTATTCATTCCACCTTCAATCAAATGATTGATTGCATCTTCAATATTTTGTCCAGCTCTGTAAGTAGATGATTCTAATACAAATGTGCGTATAGCCTGTTCTGCTACTTTATGTTTAATCGCTCCATATTTAGCTAAAGCTCTTCCGAATTGTTCTCTTGTATTTGCATAAGAAACAGTGTCAGCAATAGTTTCTTTAGATCCACCCAATACACCCGCAGCTAATTTAATACGACCGATGTTTAGAATATTAATAGCAATTTTAAATCCATTTTCACGCGTTGAAAGCATATTTTCAACAGGAACTTTCACATTATTGAAGAAGATTTGACGCGTAGAAGATCCTTTTATACCCATCTTTTTTTCTTCTGGATTCAAAGAAACACCTTCACTTTTAGCCTCCACTAAAAAAGCTGTCAAATTAGAGTCATTATCAATTTTAGCAAAAACTGTAAACAAATCTGCAAAACCACCATTAGTAATCCACATTTTTTGTCCATTCAAAACGTAATGCTTACCATCTTCAGAAAGTACTGCTTTCGTTTTTCCTGAATTTGCATCTGAACCAGCTGAAGGTTCAGTTAAACAATAAGCTGCCTTCCATTCACCTGAAGCAAGTAAAGGAGAATATTTAGCTTTTTGTTCTTGTGTTCCATAGTATAATAATGGCAAAGATCCAATCCCTGTATGAGCACCATAAGCTACAGAGAATGAATGTCCTTTCCCTAAGTATTCTGTCGCTAACAAAGATGTTTTAAAATCAACACCCATCCCTCCAAATTCTTCCGGGACAGATAAACCTAACAATCCTAATTCCCCTGCTTTGTCTAACAAACTTTGCATTAATCCTGGTTCCATAGCATCAATACGATCCAAGATTGGGGAAACTTCTTGTGCAATAAAATCACTACACATTCCAGCAATCATCATTTGTTCTTCTCCCCACTCTTCTGGAGTAAAAATTGATGACGGTGCTGTACTAGCTATCAAAAACTCTCCTCCTTTAATTGCTTTTATTACTTCTGACATATTATTAAATCTTAATTAGTTATTTAAATATACAAATATATTTTTTCAATCGTTCTAGACAAACAATTAATTTTTAATGAATTTCACTTGAACCTGTATATTATTCTTAGTTAATCCTAAGAAATAAACTCCTAGATCCAAATCACTTAAATCAATTGATATTATTGAATTAAAATCTGAAATATCAGTCTTTATTTTACACTTTTTACCATACAAATCCACGATAGAAATTTCAGATATTTTTTCATCAGATGAAATAAACAATACGTCTGAAGTTGGATTAGGATATACCTTAATTGAACTGATAATTTCTTCTTCTAATCCAACAGTACTTCCAACATAAATTGATGATGATTTTTTACATCCGTTTGTATCTGTTACGATTACTGTATAGGTTGAATCTCCTTTTAACTCCGTGCGATTTTTAACAACAACTGTATCGCCCCAACTGAACGAATATGGAGGATTGCCACCTGAGACTAATAAAGATATAATTCCTTTTGATTTTATTGATTCATCTTTCACTAATGAACTGACTGTAATTGAATCAGGATTGATCAAGTTAACCTTCATTGAATCTTCACAATTATTACCATCTACTACACTAACGGTATACGAACCTGCTTTTGCATTACTTAAAAATAATTGATTTGTTGCTATTCCATTCCATTTCACTTTTGTAATTATTGCCGGATTGTTAGTTGTTATAGATAAATACCCACTAGGAGTATCATAACATAATGGATGTATTAAACTATCAATCTCAATAATTGGTTTTGGATAAGGATTCAACGTAATGTTAGTAGAATCAAATACACAATCAAAATAATCTTTAATCTTTACACTATACTTTCCTAAAGCTAATTTTGTAATTAAAGAATCCGTAGAACCTGTGCTCCACAAATAAGTAAACGGCGATTTCCCAAAGGTTGGTTGTGCTTTTAATTCTCCTGTAGCAAACTGACATTTTGTATTAATCTTATCAATTTTTGTAGATAATTTACAAAAAGGAGAGGTAAATGCTCGAATAATTGGAACTGTTTTCTTAGTTCCTGAAAAATAAGAATCTAAAGTCTGAAAAGACACTTGTCCAATTCGCATAAAAACAGTATTATTTTGATAATAATTATCGCATAATTTTAAACCTATTGAACCACCACCATTAGTTTTTTGTAAAGCAATTAAATAACTACCTGTATCTAAATGTACACGACCTAAAGTTGTACTTTTTATTTTTAAATAGGTACTATTATTGGAAGAATTTAAGGTGAATACATCACTTTTTCCAATTTCATTTATGGACACTTTACCATTCACTATCGGAAACACATATGCTTGAACTGCTGTTCCATTATTTGCATTGTTTGATTCAAAATAAACAGAATCTAAGTAACTAGCCATTGTATATGTAAACATATTTCCAATAGTTATGGTATTCGCACTAGTAATATCGAACAATGAAGTTGAGCTACTATTATCTCTTGCATAACAAGTTTGTGAAATTAGAATTGGTATCACCAAAGTATCATTTGAAAAAACGGTATCCCCTTTAGTTCTTACCCATTGTTTGACAATATAAGTTGTGTTTTTTAAAGTTGGTAAAATTTTCCCCATCAACACGCTTACAGTGTCACCCACAATTAAATTCTTATACAATTTAGAGGCTTGAAATAAGATCTGTTGAGACGCGTTTTTTAAATATACTTGAACATTTACCTCTATTGTATCTAAAAGTAAAGTTCCATCATTATGAAAAGTCAATTTCAAAGGAATTGAATCAACCTGAGCAATTGGAATAATAGAATATTTTGCAGCATCCGTATAATCTAAACTAACATCTTTCCATGGAACTTGTTTTTTTATTATAATATTGTCAATTGCTAATCCATCACGAACTAAATTATTATCATTATATAAAAATGAAATCAAAACATTAGATTCTCCGATATATTTAGACAAATTTACTGTATTCGTTGTCCATTCCTTTTCGGACGAAAGTAATTCATATTCTTTCACCCAACTATTCCCACCATCTAAACTTACTTCAATTGTTGCTTGAGAACCCAGTTTACCAGTAAAAAAAGCATCAAATTTTAAAATTAAACTTCCTGAAAATGTAGGGAAATTGATAAGCGGTAATATCAACCTATCTCTAGATTTGTCACAAAATCCAATACCTTCTTCATAACTACAACGTACATCATTCGTCATTACGAATTTTGTATGACTAGGGACTTGCCACAAAGAACTTTGATTGAGTAGATAATTAGCATTAATACTATCTCCAACGCTAAAAATACCATCAAGGGAATTTCCTGTTTCCTGCCAATTTAAAGGAATATTAGTAGTATTATTTACACTTCCTTCAAAATTTTCAGAAAACAAAACTTGTGCATTTATAGAATAAACAAATGCGCAGAAACAAAATAAAAATAAACTCCTAATAATCAAACACAAAGTATTTAAGTTTTTACTTATTCAAAGATAAAAAGAATACAATGAAAACTTAAAAAATAGCAATAAAAAAAGCCGACTTTCGTCGGCTTTCCTCAATTAAGAAATAACTTTCTATTATTCTTTAATTATTTTTTGTGTAAATGAACCTTCAGCAACTTTAATGTTCACAAAATAAACACCTGCATTTAATGCAGAAGTATTAAACGTAACATTTGCAAATTCAGATGCATTTTTAGATTCAATAACTTGACCAGCAACATTTACTAATTCAATTGTAGCAGCAGAATTAGCGTTAAAAGAAACTTTTAATTCGTTAGCTGTTGGATTAGGGAAGATAGATAAACCTTTCAATGCTGTTTGAGCCTCTAAAGAAGCTGCATCATCAACAGTAACAGTAACAACAGAAGAATCTTGGATAAAATCACCTTTAAACCAAGTAACTAAAAACACATGGTTTTTCACTTCAAACACACCTTTTTTAGTGTATTTATGTGAAAAAGAAGATGTTGTTTGATCAAAATCAGCAATAGTATCCCCAAAATTATAAGTTACATATGCAAATTTTCCTTTATTTGCAATATTATTCCATTTAATCCAATTTATAATAGGATTTTGAAAATGACTATCGTTTTTCGTAAAAGTTACAGATTCTAATCTTTTGATAGTTGTAGCTGAAAGTTTAAAAACAGGTGATATTTTGTACGAAAAATTTGGAATTATAAAGAAATCAAAATTCCCCCCAGTTTGAGCTAATATATTTCCATTATTAACTTCAGTAGCAAAAGTAGCTCCATCACCTAAGAAAGGTAAACTTGAAACAAATAATTTATTTGTTCCTAAACTGTCATTATTAAATTGATTGTGAGATTTTGCGACAATAAAGCTATCTGCTACAGAAGCCATTTGCAAACTAATAAATAAAGAATCATTACTGGTAGCTGGAGTATCAAATACTACTGTCTGCATTCCATAAGCAGTTGTAAACTTAACATTTTTACTAGCAATTACAGTCGACATATCTTTTTTCAAAACTTTTACAACTACATTTGAACCAGCAGAATTAAGACCTTGACCCAAAATTTGAAAACTATTTAAAGATAAAGTATCTAAATTAGGAATAACTTGAACAACTTGTTGCCAATATTTAGCATTACTTTTATTAAGTCTTTCGCTTACTTTATAAGTATATAACAAAGTAGTATCAAACCCTCCGTCAGCATCACCTTTTGTACCTTTAAATTTATTTAATTCTGATGTTACTCTTGAATTATTCTCCCAATAATAGTAAGAATCATCACCTGTAACGGGAGTTCTTTTTTGTTTTGGAAGTTCAAATTTCTCAGGTGCTAACACATCTTTTTCTTCAAAAACTTGTGCATTCACACTCAACGCCGTAGCAAAAACCGCAAATGATAATAGTAATTTTTTCTTCATATAAATAATTTTAAATTAATACTGATAACAAAAATATAAGAAAAAGGTAATCAACATCTATTTTACAATCATTTTTATTCACAAAAAAAACAAGTATAAAAAACATATTAACAAAAACAAAAAAAGGTTGCTTTTACAAGCAACCTTTCAAATAAATTTAAGTCTTTAATGCTTAAAGCATTTCAATAACACCTGCTGCACCTTGCCCAGTTCCAACACACATTGTTACGATTCCATATTTTTGTTTTCTTCTTTTCAATTCAGATAACATTTGAACAGTTAATTTCGCTCCTGAACAACCAAGTGGGTGCCCTAATGCCAAAGCGCCACCATTTACATTTATTATTTCAGGATTTAATTTCAACTCATCAATTACTGCTAACGATTGACTTGCAAATGCTTCATTTAATTCGATTAAACTAATATCATTAAGAGTCAACCCAGCTTGTGCGATAGCTTTAGGTATAGCACCTACTGGTCCCATCCCCATTATCCTAGGCTCTAGACCAACAACTGTGTAACTTGCTAAACGTGCAATTGGTTCTATATTTAATTCTTTCACCATACGTTCAGACATCACCATAACAAAAGCGGCACCATCAGAAGTTTGCGATGAATTACCTGCAGTTATAGAACCTCCATTCGCAAACACAGGTTTCAATGCACCTAGTCCTTCAACAGTACTTTTACGAGGTCCTTCATCTGTATCAACCACATATGATTTAACTTGTCTTTTTTCTTGCTGATCTAAGAAAATATGTTCGACTGTAATAGGAACAATTTCTTCTTTAAATTTCCCTTCTGAAATAGCTTTTAATGCTTTTTCATGTGAATGTACTGCAAAAGTATCTTGTGCTTCGCGTGAAATTTTATATCGATTTGCAACTTCTTCAGCAGTTAAACCCATACCCCAATACCAATCTGGATGCTCTTTTGCAACTTTTGCACCTGGAACAATTCTCCAACCACCCATTGCCATTATTGACATAGATTCGGCACCACCTGCAATAATGCAATCTGCCATTCCTGCTTCAATTTTAGCTCTCGCCATTGCGATAGTTTCCAAACCTGAAGAGCAATACCTATTTACGGTTATCCCAGGAACTTTCACAGTATCAAACCCCATTAATGAAATCATTCTTCCCATATTTAAACCTTGCTCTGCTTCAGGAGTTGCATTCCCTACAATCACATCATCCACACGGTCTGGATCCAATTGAGGAAATTGCCCCATCAAATGATGAATAACTTCAGCACCTAATTCATCTGGTCTGGAAAAACGAAAACCACCTTTTCCAGCTTTACCAATTGCAGTTCTATAACCTGCTACTATATATGCGTTTTGACTCATAATCTTTTAATTACGTAATATTTTTCCTTGTTTCAATATACTTTGCAAACGTTCTAACGTTTTTTTCTCCATGCAAAGTTCTAAAAACGCTTTACGTTCTAAATCTAATACGTATTGCTCTGACACTAAGGTGTTTTCTGATAAATCCCCACCAGCTAACACATACCCCAGTTTTTCAGAAATCACTTGATCGTGTTTAGACATATAATTTCCTGACATCATAGAATGCGCTCCAACATATACTATCCCTAAAGCTTCTTTACCAAGTACTGTAATATTTTTTGATTTTTTAGGTGCAATATAACCTGCATCAGCCAATTCCAAACAAGTACTCTTCGCACGTAACAATTGATGATCGCGACTAACAACTACCTCATCAATTCCTTTGCGTAAATACCCTAGTTCGAACGCTTCATATGCCGATGTTGAAACTTTCGCTTGACCAATTGTTAAGAATTTATCTCTAAAACGATTGATTTTTATATCTCCATCTTGCAATTCATCTGATAGTCGTTTTGCAAACTCTTTGGTTCCACCACCTCCCGGTATTAATCCGACTCCAAATTCAACTAATCCCATGTAAAGTTCAGCATGAGCAACTACCTTATCAGCATGCATAGACATTTCACAACTACCACCCAATGCCATGTTGTGGGGCGCAACAACAACTGGAACATTACAATAGCGAATTCGCATCATTACATCTTGAAATGCTTTTATTGCAAAATTCAATTCATCATATTCCTGCTCAATTGCCATCATGAATATCATTCCAACGTTTGCTCCTGCCGAGAAATTCTGTCCAATATTATAAATAACCAACCCTCTATATTCCTTTTCAGCTAAATCCATCGCTTTATGAAGTCCTTGTACAACTCCACCACCGATAGTATTCATTTTAGTATGGAATTCTACATTTAATATCCCATCACCAAGATCTATTATTGAGACATCTGAATTCTTCCAAACGGTATGTGTTTCCCTTAATGAATCTAAAATAACCAAACCTTCCGTTCCAGGAATTACCTGATTTTCTTTTGCTAGTTGGTTATAGAAATATTTCTTTCCTTCACATTGTGTGTAAAACGTTTTTTGACCTGTGGTTGCAAAATCCAACACCCATTGAGCAGGTTTACAACCAGCTGCTTCAATCAACTTCAATCCTGCTTCAACACCTAATACGTCCCATGTTTCAAAAGGACCAAGCTCCCAACCGAAACCAGCTTTAAGTGCATCGTCAATTTTATAGATTTCATCTGAAATTTCAGGAATTCTATTCGAAACATAAGCAAACAAGCCTCCAAACAATTTACGATAGAATTCACCTGCTTTATCTTGACTTGAAAATAATACTTTTGTTCGTTTTTTTAAATCATCAATCGATTTCACCGCATCTAAAGATCCAAATTTTGCTTTAATTGAAGAGAGATACTCCATTGTATTTAAGTCCAAAGTCAAAATCTCAGATTTACCTTCGGAATTTAACGCTTTTTTATAAAAACCTTGTTTAGATTTAGATCCCAACCAATTATTTGATACCATTTGAGAAACATAGGATGGTAACTCAAACGTTGAGTTTTCTTCATCATGTATACAATTTTCTCGCAAACCATTCGCTACATGCACAAGTGTATCTAATCCTACAACATCACACGTTCTGAAAGTTGCAGATTTTGGTCTTCCTATAACTGGACCGGTTAACTTATCGACCTCCTCTACAGTTAACCCCATTTCATCAACTAAATGAAAAAGTGACATAATAGAATAAACACCAACTCTGTTTGCTATAAATGCTGGTGTATCTTTACATAAAACTGTTTTTTTGCCTAAAAATCTACTTCCAAAATCCATCAGAAAAGCAATAACATTCTCATGTGTTTTCTCAGTTGGAATTATCTCTAACAATTGAAGATACCTAGGTGGATTGAAAAAGTGTGTTCCACAAAAATGAGCCTGAAAATCATCTGATCTACCTGCTAACATTAAATGAATTGGAATTCCAGATGTATTAGATGAAATAATAGAACCAGGTTTTCTGTAAATTTCAACTTGATCAAATATTTGCTTTTTAATATCCAATCGCTCAATTACTACTTCAATGATCCAATCACATTCAGTAATCAAATTCATATTATCTGTAAAATTACCAGTAATAATTCGAGTTGCAAATTGCTTAGAATATATTGGAGAAGGATTTGATTTTAGTGCAAATTGAAGAGCTTCATTTACTATCCTATTTTTAAAAACTTTAGAATCAATTGTAATCCCTAAAGCCAAATCTTTATCATTCAACTCTTTTGGTTGAATATCTAACAACACTACTTCACAACCAATATTTGCAAAATGACAAGCTATTCTAGAGCCCATTACACCTGAACCTAAAACAGCTACTTTCTTAATGTTTCTATTCATTTTCTATTTATTTCTACACTTATTAAAATGAGCAATGTATATCAATAATTTAATACACTACTTAACTTTTAAATATAGAAATAATATTTTAATACTACCATAAATCTTTTGAGATTCTGACAGTTCCTTTAAAATGAGATACTAAGATATTTTCTTGATTGTGAATTTCAATCAAATAAACAGCAGATGAATTTCCTTTTTGAATTAAATGAGATTTTGCACATAGACGATCTCCTAATTGAACTTTACAAAAATATGAAATTGATGTTTCAGTAGTAACAGCTTTATATCCAAACGTATTCGCAGAAAAAGCTAAACAAGTATCAGCTAAAGAATAGGAAATTCCTCCATGAGCAATTTTAAAACCATTTGTATGCGATTCTTTAACACTAAGTTCTAAATCAACGTTTCCAATTTTAATTGCGAAAATTTCAATACCCAACAATGAACTAAATTCATCATTTCCATACATAAAGGAAACAATTTCTTGAGGTGTTTTCATTAATCAATGATCGCTCTAGACAATAAGGATACAATTGCTGTGGTTACTGTAAATAATTGTGTAGCTGTATCATCATCTAATGTTGTGCCATCCTCATCTTCTTCACTAATTTCAATTGCAATAAATTGATTCAAATCTGGTTGATCGCAAAAATCTTCTAAAATTGCTTCATCATCTTCATCAAAAAATTGATCCAGCATTTCATTATACGGATCTATAAAATTATCTACATCTTCTTCTTCAATTCTTCTTAAATTCACTCCTTGTTGAGTAAATGCTTCCGAAAACAAACAAAAATAGTAGATAATTAAACCTTCCAATTGTTCATTTTCATATTCCTGACCAGCTGATATTGCATAACCAAATAAAACTGGTTGTGCTTCAACATATTTTTCTGCTGTTGCATCTAAAGCGTCATCATCTAAATGATCAATAATTTCGATTGCTTTAGAAATACTTGTATGTGAAATTTGTATTGTGTTCATAATTTTCTTCAAATTAAAAAGCCATCTTTCGATGGCTTACGTTTTTTATTATCTATTTAACATCACTGGCATCACCAGCATCAATATATCTTCATTCTCATTTTCATTGTTTGCAGGTACTAATAATCCTGCCCTGCTTGGAACACTCATTTGAATTTTGATTTCTGAAGATTCCATATTAGACAACATTTCCATTAAAAAACGAGCATTAAAACCAATTTCCATGTCATCTCCATCAAAAGAACATGTTAATCTCTCTTTGGATTCATTATTAAAATCCAAATCTTCAGCAGAAATTGACAATTCAGAACCTGCAATATGTAATTTTATTTGATGTGTTGATTTATTTGCAAAAATAGAAACACGTTTAATAGAACTTAAAAATTGACTTCTATCAACTGTAAGTACATTAGGATTCTCTTTTGGAATAACTGCTTCATAATTTGGATATTTACCATCCACTAAACGACACATTAAAATAATATCACCGAATGTAAATACAGCGTTAGAATCATTAAATTCAACTAATACTTCTCCTTCATTACCTACATTTGCTTTCAATAAATTTAATGGCTTTTTAGGTAAGATAAAAGCTGCGCTTGAGTTTGTTACAATATCAGTTCGTTTGTACCTTACCAATTTATGAGCATCTGTAGCAACAAATAAAATTTCAGCTGGAGAAAACTGACAATATACACCACTCATTACTGGGCGTAGTTCGTCATTTCCAGTAGCGAAAATAGTTTTATTTATTGCTTTAGAAATAATCTCAGCAGACAATTTAACTTGATTTCCACCCTCCATTGCTGGTGATTTTGGATAGTCATCTCCATTATAACCCACCATTTTAGATTTACCATTGTCATATGAAATCTCAACGCCAAAACTTGTAGAATCAACTAAAAAAGTACATGGTTGATCTGGCAAGTTTTTTAATATATCTAACAATAATTTTGCAGGAATACAAATTTTACCAGACTCTGTCGCTTGTACCTCCAATGTTGTTTTCATAGTAGTTTCGACATCAGAAGCTGAAACAACCAATTGATTATCTTCAATTTCAAACAAAAAATTATCTAAAATAGGAAGTGAATTATTCGTAGTCAATACACCACTGATGCTTTGTAAGTGTTTTAAAAGTACGTTACTTGATACAACAAAATTCATAGTAATATTATTTTATTAGGGCAAAGATACATTAAGTTTTTAAAAATCTATTCTGGTTTAGTAGCAAAATAAATATGTCCCATAATCAAAGGATTAAAAACATAATATTGACATTTTACAACTTCACCCGAAGGTAATTCACACCAAAATCGATCTGGGTTATAGGCAACTGAATCGCCAAAATCATTTATCGTTTTTGACAAAACTGGCATTCGAAACATTTTTAATATAGTTGTCTTCCCGTTCACCTCTTTAACTCTAAGTTTTCCAAAAGGTTTTGAATGTTTTAAACTATCTACTTGTTTATCATTCAATTCAAAATTAGCCAATTCGAAATGAATTTTTTTATAATTAGTTAAATATTGGATAGCCATAGAAGTATCTAAACTGGCTAATCGTTTTCCGTTTTTTTTAACTTCATAGTGAGCCTTATTTTTAAGTACTGAAAAACTTCGTGACGGGACATCATAAAATTTCACATCTACTTGCGCAATTTCGTCTAAACTTAAATTAAAAATATTTGAACATTTCCATTTTCGTTTATCTGCAAAAAAACGAGGGTCAATAATACCAGACAATCCTTTCACTTTCATTATAACCGGCAAGTCACTTTTATCATCAGGAGTTTCAAGCAACATGTATGTACCATAATGATCCTGTGTTGAAAAACCAACATACCAGGTTTTGACCCATTCACCATTTTGAAATATTTCAACTTTCGTATGAGAGGCAGTCATTAATTTCACTATGTTTTTGCGTGACTTTTCAGGGACATATCCTTTGAACTGAATATTTTTAAATGTTTCCAACATAATATGAATTGGTTCTTGTATTACACAATTACCAGCTTCATCCCCCCACACATCACCACTTTTCACTAATGAAATAATCATCCCATTAGGTTCAGTAATCGTGATTTTATTTATTGAAGTTGTGTCCTTAACTGAAAATTCTAACAATTCAGTATCCGATTTACCTCGATTTCGAACAAGATTCGTTGCAAAAAAACCCAGTACTCCAATAAGAACTAAACCTATAACTAATCCTATATTTTTATTTTTCATTTCTTATGTATTTTCTTTTACGAATAAAATAAACTAATGCTGCAAAAATCAAAACAATAACACTTGGGAAGAACATATTTACAAATTTATAATAACCGGCATCGAGTTTCACTTTTTCTTTATCAATTGCATGTATATCAATTTGTTTACTTCTTAAATCCAACACGGAATTATCCCCCATCATATAATCAACCATATTTTGAAAAAATTCTTGATTACCATAAATCAATGGTTGCATATTTAAGTTAGCCATAGTTTCATCCATTTTCAACTCATTAAAAGAACGTGCTTTATACAAATATCTACCAGATTTATTTGGCATAGAATCATATTTATTTTCTATAAATCGTCCATTCGCAACAACTAATACTTTTCCTTCCTTTGAACTTTTTTCTTTAAATCCAGATTGAGGATTATTTGAAAAAGCGCCAATTATTCGGTTTTTAAAATGAGAATCAAAATATCCTTCTACCAAACCTGCTAAACAAATTTTATTCACCTCATCTGTAGGATCAGCAACAAATTGTGGATTATTCCATGCATCTTTATGCATAACAATACTAATTATTGGTGCCAAGCCAGTCATCAATGCGTTAGGCGAAGTCGTTAAAACAGGACTTTTAACCGATTTCCCGTTACCTACAAACTGAATTTGAGAGGTGTATTTTAATAATACTGGCTCAATATTTCTTGAAATTGGATGGGCTGTAGAAGTAGAACGAATCGCAAAAAACCAGGGTATTAATTGTTGTTTAGCTGTTGGTATGTGTTTAGGTGCGCATTCTTTGTCAAAAACAAGATTATCATTAATTTTTATTCCATAGTCAAACAACATTCTGTCAAGTTCCAAAGTATATCTCATTGTATGAGTGTATCCATTTCTATTAAGTGAATCTTCTGGAACATATAACTTATCAATAAAACACATTAATCTGCCTCCTTTCATTAAAAATTGGTCGATAATATATTTATCTTTTTCTGTGAATGGTTGCGTTGGACGTGCAATGACCAAACCATCCACTCCTTTCAACGCATCTATTGAATCATTTAAAGTGATGTCTTCAACATTGTAATAAGGAGCTACTAAAGTTCTTATACGTTGTGTTTGTGCATACGTTAATTCCCCATGCCCTTGTAAAAAAGCTAATCTAGGCTTTGAAGTTTGAGTTGCTCTTCTTATTGAACTTAATAGCAAATATTCTAAATTATTTATTGAGTTTTGAATTTGAGATTCTAACTTAGAACTTAAGGTATAATATTGGCCCTGAGGTGTTCCAGGCATTAATTGTATATGACTTACTGTACTGCCTCCATATTCAATTTCAGCACCTGGCCATAGTAGCATTTGGTTATTTGTACCATCTTTCATGTACATCAATTCCATAGGCATGATACCTTTACCTCTATTGTACAAAATTTCATAAAGTGCACGACGATCTTCTTCAGTACCTTCCATTGGATCAATGAATTCATACTCCAAACGATTACCTGCATATTGTTTAAATTCTTTTAACTTATCTTCAATTGCATTTTTGTACCGTTTTAATTCTGCAGGTAAATTACCATCTAAATATATCTTCAGTAAAATTCGATCAGAAAAATTTTCATCATTAGACAAATATTCTATTGTTCCATTTGATAATGAATATCGCTTATCTTCAGTAGCATCATACCTAAAATAAACTATACCTGAAATGATATTTACTAAAATTAAAGCAACAATAATAATGGTTAGGAAAGACCAATTATAAACAAAACTTTTGGCTTTTTTTTCAGACATTTTGCTTATTTTTTTAATGATTTAATAATAGTCAAAGAACTTGCTATAAATAATAATATCAAGCTAATAAAATAAATAATGTCGCTTGAATCAATTACTCCTCTTTGAATAGAATCATAATGGTAACTCATACCACAATACTTGATAATAAAATCAAAATCGCCCATTAAATTAAATGAACCTAATAAGGTTAAACCATTATAAAACACCCAACATAAAAACATCGACAATATAAAAGCAACAATTTGACTGCTTGTTAAAGAGGAAGAAAAAATTCCAATTGCAACAAAAGAAGCACCCAATAGTAATAGTCCAATATATGAGGTAATTGTCGCTCCATCATCAATAACTCCAACTGGATTCCCTAAAAAATGCATTGAAATGTAAAATACAACAGTTGGAATTAATGCAATAGCAACTAATGTAACACCCGCAAAATATTTTGCTAATAATACATTTAAATCAGAAATAGGTCGTGTAAATAGTAATTCAATTGTTCCATTTTTTCGTTCCTCAGCGATTGAACGCATAGTAATTGCAGGAATTAAAATCAAAAAAATTGTTGGTGAAAGATTGAAAAAAGGTATTAAATCAGATTCAGAACCTTCTAACAAATTTGTATCAAATGAAATTACCCAATGAAACAAACCAGAAGTAATTAAAAAAATAAGTATAAAAACATACCCAATTACTGAACTTAAAAAACTTCTAATCTCCTTAAAATAAAGTGCTTTCATAGTTAAAATGATCTAATTGCTCTAACGCGTATTCCAGCATTTGCTTTGTTTGCATTATTACCTTTTTCTCCGGTTGTAAAATCAACTTTCCAAGCTCCAAGTGAAAAATTTTGAGTTGAACTCCAATATTCAGCAGCTTTAAAAGCTCCAAAACTTTGAACGTATAATTCTCGTTGCATCAATTGTAATTCTTCAATGGAAGGAAGGTACCAATCGTCATAATTATCGACAACTAGTTCGTCACATACTTTAGCAGCAAATGGTCCATATTGAGTGCAACCAGCTAAAATATCATCTGTATTTTGTTGTCCGGTACCAATTTTTTCTCCATCAGCACCATTAATTAAAGTGCCATAACACCCCCAACCTATTGGCTTCCAATAATCAGATGGAGCTGCGCATAATCCATGTCCAAAAATATTTATTTTAAAGACATATCCTCCTTTATAGATACTACCTATTTTGTGTTTAGATTTTGCACAACTAAACAACAAAGCAGTTAAAAAAATCAAACACACAATTTTATTAAATATATTAAATACCTTCATTTTTAAACTTTAAAATTCAAACTATTTTTAATAGTACAAATATAACTCAGATTAATTAATTCACCATAATACATAATATATTACCAACTAATCTGACAAAACGTGAATCAAACAAAATTATTCCGTATAAAACAATTCTAATTTTCAATTATATTCAACCTAAACAATATTAACCTCAAGGAGTAGACAAAGAAACAGGGATTACCTTACCATTTATCCATTTCCATTGATTTAATGTAAAATTAACTATAAATTCTGCCATTTCTCTCGGTAAGACTGGAGCTTCATACCCAGGGAATGCTTTGGCTAACATTTCTGTTTGAACAGCGCCTAAACATAAACAGTTAAATTTAATATTGGTATCCTTAAACTCCTCGGCTAACATTTCAGTTAAATTAGTCAAAGCGGCTTTTGAGGAAGAGTAAGTTGACAACCCAGCAAATTTTACACTCCCTTGAAATGCCCCCATGGAACTAATATTTACTACATGCCCACCTTGTTGCAACATTTTAGGAATGAACACTTGTAAAGCTTGCATTACTCCTAGTATATTTACTTGATAACTTTGTATTATATCCTGATAAGAAAGTTCCAAAAAAGGTTTATTTACTAAAAAACCTGCATTATTTACTAAGTAATCAACCTGCGGATAATTATTTAATAACTCCGTTAAATCAGTCTGCAAGGAAGATGATGACAAATCTAAATTATGAACTCTAACATTCTCATATGAAGCCCACCTGTTATTTTGCTCTATAGTCCTTGCAAATGCAATAACCAAATGATTTTCATCTTTCGCAAATAAATTCACTAACTCGGCACCTATTCCTTGACTTGCGCCAATAACTACGATTGTTTTACGCATCGAAACTAATTGTAACTTTTTCTGAAGCTGGTTGCGCTTGACACGTCAAAATATATCCTTTTTCAACATCTTTCTCTGTTAAAGAATAATTTAATTTCATTACAGCCTTACCTTCAATTACTTTCGCTTTACAAGAACAACAAACCCCTCCTCTACAAGAATATGGAGGGTCGTAACCTTCTTCATTTAAAGAATCCAAAATCGATGGAGATTTTTCATTGATTGAGAGTTCAATTTTCTCTTGATCTAATATCACTGTAACTTGACTTGTACCTTTAAATATTTCAAGCGTTTCTTTTTGTTTTTCTACTAGTAAAACTGGCGTTGTAAATAATTCATAGTGAATTTTATCTTTTGAAACTCCGAATAATTTCAATGTCTCTAACCCGCTTTTAATCATTTCTTCCGGTCCACACAAGAAAAAAGCATCGGCTTTCAATAAATTCAAATCAGATTTTATTAATTCACTAATAGAATCATTGGTAAGTCTACTATTCGTTGTTCCTTCTTTCACTTCTTGTGATAGAAATAAATGCGTCTTAGTGTTTTTTAAACTTGATAATTCATTTAAAAACATCGTTGAACTCACGCTTTTATTCCCGTAAAAAAGGCGCATATCACCCACTTGTTCTTCTAAATGTTTTGCTATTGATAACATTGGAGTAATTCCACTCCCAGCTGCAAAAGCAACCACAAATGCATCTTTCTTATTCCACTTAAAATTTCCTTCAGGCTTAGAAACTAATATTTCATCCCTTACTTTCAACTCATTATTTGCCCAAGTAGAAACTTTTCCACCTGCTACAATTTTAATTGCTACCGCTAAATTTTCGTTAGGGCCACTACAAATAGAATAAGAACGTCTTTCTTCTTTTCCATCTAAATCAACACACAAAGTAATGTATTGACCAGGAATGAATGCGTAGTCATTTTTCAATTCACTTGGAATATCAAACACAACCTTAACACTATCCGTTGTGACTCTAACTATTTCTTTAACCTCTAAAGATTGAAATCCTTTCGGACCACTTCCTCCTTCTTTTTTCTTAAATATTTTACCTAAAAACCCCATATTTTATTCGTCAAATGATACAATTAATTTTTCTGAAGTTGGATGAGACTGACACGTCAAAATATACCCTGCTTCTACTTCGTCTGCTTCCAATGCATAGTTTACATCCATTTTGGCAGTACCTTCTATAATTTTAGCCTTACACGTACAACAAACTCCTCCTTTACATGCAAAAGGTAAATCTGCACCTGCGTTTAAAGCTGCATCTAAGATATTTACGTCGTTTGATTTTAATGGAATCTCTAATACTTCTCCATCAACAATTACTGTCACCAAAGAACTAATCTCTTCTTCTACCTTTTTTACTTCTATTTTAGAAACATCATCCCCAGTATTGAACAACTCGAAATGTATGTGTTTTTCATTTAACCCTTTTTCAATAAAAGCATCCTTTACACTGAAAATCATGTCTTTTGGTCCACAGACAAAAACATTGTCAATCGAACTTACATCCATAAATGCATCAATAAGTTGTATACTTTTTTCTTTATCAATTCGTCCTTTTTGAATCGTGTTTCCTACACTTTCTCTCGATAGAATATGCACGACACGTAAACGATCCATGAATTTATTTTTTAGAGCCTCAATTTCTTCTCTGAAAATAATTGAAGCAAATCCTTTATTTCCATAAAACAAAGTAACATTAGCAGTTTTCGAATCATTCAAAACAGTTTTTAGCATTGATAAAACTGGTGTAACTCCACTTCCAACAGCATAAAAGACAAAATTTTTATTTTCAATAATTTCAGGCAAAACAAATGTCCCCATCGGATTCATAACCTCTAATACATCTCCTGCTTTTAATGTTTCGTTTGCATAATTTGAAAACTTTCCATTTTCAATCGCTTTGATAGCAACCTTCCAAGTATTTTCAAAAGGAGATGAACATAAAGAATAAGATCTACGTACATCTTCTCCGTTAATATTTGCTTTTAACGTTAAATATTGACCCGATTTATATGAAAATTGATTAATTAATTCAGAAGGGATTTCAAATGAAATCGAAACTGCTTCGTTAGTTTCTCTAACTATTTCTTTAATCCTTAATTGGTGAAAACTTGGCTTCATAGTGATTATTTACAAGTGCAAAATTACAAAAAATAAAAGCATCTGAATGAAATAGATATTCACAGTTTGTTTACAAAAAGTTCATCAATCATTCAATTTATAACTGTTTTCCCCCCAAACAAAAGAACATTTTACGTAAATTTGTTTACTAAACTTTCTGTATGAGCACAAAAAACATCGAAGAATTAGAAAAAGAATTTCAAGCAAAAATAGATGCTGATATCAAAATAGAACCAAACGACTGGATGCCTGAGGCTTATCGTAAAACATTAATGCGTCAAATTTCACAACACGCACATTCTGAAATTGTAGGGATGTTACCAGAAGGTAATTGGATTACAAGAGCTCCAAGCTTGAAACGTAAAGCTGTTTTACTAGCTAAAGTGCAAGATGAAGCTGGACACGGACTTTATTTATACTCTGCGGCTGAAACGCTAGGATTGGATCGTGAATCAAGTATTGATGATTTACATTCTGGCAAAGCGAAATATTCATCCATTTTCAACTACCCTACCCTTTCATGGGCTGACATGGGGAC
>CANGOA010000025.1 GCA_947455255.1 Flavobacteriia bacterium
TCTTCCATGGAAGAGATGACGGCTAACATCCAACAAAATACTTCTAACTCTCGTCAAACAGAGAAAATCTCTACGCAAGCTGCGGTGGATATTTTAACAAGTAAAGAGTCAGTAATCGAAACTGTAAATTCGATGAAAACAATTGCTTCTAAAATTTCTATCATCGGTGAGATTTCTAGACAAACAAACTTACTTGCATTAAATGCTGCTGTGGAAGCTGCTCGTGCTGGTGAACATGGTCGTGGATTTGCAGTTGTTGCTGCGGAGGTTAGAAAATTGGCTGAACGTTCGCAATTAGCTGCTACTGAAATTGATGAGGTATCTGGAAAAAGTGTGGATATCGCTCAAAAATCGGGAGAAATGTTAAATGAAGTGGTACCTAACATTCAAAAAACATCTGATTTAGTACAAGAAATTACTGCATCTAGTGTGGAACAAAGTTCTGGTGCGGATCAAATCAATAGTGCAATTCAAATGCTAAACAACGTAGTGCAAGAAAATGCTGCTACGGCTGAAGAAATGGCTGCTGGTGCGGAAGAATTAAATGCACAAGCGGAACAATTACAAGATGCAGTTGCATTCTTTAAATTAGATAGTTCTTCGAATAATACTAGAAAAGCTCCTGCAGCAAAGAAACCGTTAGCTCCAAGACAACAAGCTAAACCAGTAGTTAAATCAAAAAGTACAGGTTCTGGATCTCTAAATATTAATTTAGGTGGACCAGATAGTTTTGACAATGACTTTCAGTCTTTCTAATTGAAAATCAATTTATTATAATCAATAATCTTTATTTATGAGAATAAAGGTTATTGGTATTTTAAAGAAAAAAATAGTAATAAATCATTGAATTTCAGTAGTATGGCTGTGGATGATAAAAAAGAGTTAACAGATTCAGATTTCGCTAAATTGAGTGCGTTTATTTATTCCAATTATGGGATAAAATTGCCACCTGCTAAGAAGGTAATGCTTCAAGCACGTTTACAAGCTAGATTACGAGCGAATAATATGGATTCATACCATGAGTATAGTCAATTTGTATTATCAGGAAGATGTGGCGAAGCAGAAATCATTAATATGGTTGATTTGGTATCTACCAACAAAACTGATTTCTACCGTGAACCTGCTCATTTTGATTTCATGAAATCGACCATTCTTCCAGAACATATTGCGAATTCTTCTGAAAAACCTTTTAGAGTTTGGAGTTCTGCAAGTTCTTCTGGGGAAGAAGCCTACACAATTGCAATGGTTATCAGCGAATTCATGGAAGGAAAACGAAAGTTTGATTTTTCCATTTTTGGAACGGATATTTCTACTCGAATTTTGGATAAAGCAAGAATGGGTATTTATCCTTTGGAAAGAGTAGATGTTGTTCCTTTGGCGCAAAAGAAGAAGTACTTACTGAAAAGTAAAGATGAAACGAATCCCATGGTACGTATTATCCCTGAACTTAGAGCTAAAACTGCTTTTCAACGCTTAAACTTGATGGACACTTCGTACAATGTTCCGCAAGAATTTGATTTGATTTTTTGTAGAAATGTATTGATTTATTTTGATCGTGAAACACAAGAAAAAGTAATCAATAAATTGTGTCATCATCTAAAAATTGGAGGATATTTTTTCCTAGGACATTCTGAATCTGCAAATGGATTGGATGTACCTTTAAAACAAATAAAACCAACAATATTTATTAAAACACATTGATTTGTTGTTGTACGGATGTATTGTACGGATGTTGCACTGCAACATCCCATTAAAAAAGAAAAAATGAACACTAAACTAACCGACCAAGAATTATTAAACGAATTAAAACGTCGTTTTGATCAAAATACCGTGATACTTGCCGAACAGAAAAGTTTAATCACGCAATTAAACGAAGTAAATGAGAAATTATTAGCTTCTGAAAAATTGAAAAGTAATTTCTTATCAAATATTCGTAACGAGATTAATAATCCGATTGCTGCTGTATTAGAGTTATCTAAAAACATTACAGAAGGAAATATGGAAGCTTCTTCGATGCAAAAATTTGCGAAGTTGATTTATTCTGAAGCTTTTGATTTAGACTTCCAATTGAGAAATATTTTCTTATCTGCTGAAATTGAAGCTGGAGAAGCTCCGCTTTCGGTTATTTCGGTAAATATTTCATCCTTGTTGAAAAATTGTTTGGATTCGTTTAAAGCTAAAATTGACAAAAAAGAAATCAAAGCGAGCTTCATCAATCACATGAAGGAGGATCAAATATTCAAAACAGATTCTGAAAAATTACACCTAATTTTTAGTAATGTAATCGGGAATGCCGTTCAATTTAATGAAAATGGTGGTTCAGTTACAGTAGAAAGTTGGTTAGAAGACAATGTGTTAAAGGTAGAGATTTCCGACTCAGGAATAGGAATAAGCGAAGAAAATGTAACTAAAATTTATGATCGCTTTCATCAAATTGAAGAAGGTTCAACGAAAACGTATGGTGGTCACGGATTAGGTTTAAGTATTACAAAAGCATTATTAGAAATTTTAAACGGTTCAATTACAGTAGAAAGTACCCTTGGAAAAGGAAGTAAATTTACTATATTGGTAAATCAAATGGAAGCTGCAGAAGGGGATGATGATACATTTTCATCCGATGGAAACGATTTTCTGTTTGACCAAGACGAAGACGATATGTTATTTTAATACGTTGGGATGTTGCACTGCAACATCCAAAACAATGTACGGATGTTGCACTGCAACATCCCAAAAAAAATAAAAAAAATTGGAAGAAAACACAAATAAACATTACCTATACCCATCAGCCCTTTTCGCAGAAAAGGAGCCGTATTGGGTCGACACGATCCTAGGTTCGTGTGTAGCTGTATGTTTATTTGATACAGTGAAAAAAATTGGAGGAATAAATCATTACATGTTACCAACATGGAATGGTAACGGACTTGCATCCCCAAAATTTGGAAATATTGCGACTGAAAAATTGATTGAAAAAATGATCAAAAATGGTGCATCTACGAAAACAATGATTGCAAAGGTGTTTGGTGGAGCGAACCAAATGGATAGTTCAATGAATATTGGAGATCGTAACATCATGATTGCTAAGGAAGTATTGGCAGCTCATGGAATAAAAATCATGGCTGAAAATACGGGAGGTAGTGTTGGTAGAAAACTACGATACGATACAGGTACTGGACAAGTAATGATGAAATTTCTAACAAAATCGTAGAAACATGAGTAAAATAAAAGTGTTAGTGGTTGACGATTCGGCTTTGGTTAGACAAACCTTAGTTTCAATTTTGGAATCGGATCCAAATATTGAAGTAGTAGGCGTTGCTTCTGATCCATATATTGCTGTTGAGCGTATTAAAGAGGTTGTTCCAGATGTAATTACCTTGGATATTGAAATGCCTCGTATGGATGGCTTGACTTTCTTGAAAAAGTTAATGTCACAACATCCAATTCCTGTTATCGTAATTTCTACGCTGACGGAAAAAGGGACAGACTCTGCATTGTTGGCGTTGGAATATGGTGCTGTGGAAGTGATTGCAAAACCAAAAGTGAACACAAAACAATTACTAGAACAGTCAAAAATTGAATTGTGTGATAAAGTGAAAGCTGCTGCGCAAGTTACTGTTAGAAAAAGAACAGTTTCAGCTAGAGGAGAAGAACCTGCACAAAAATTATCGGCAGATGCAGTGATGGCTAAGAGAACAGTTTCAAGCATGGTTCAAACTACGGAAACTGTCATTGCTGTTGGAGCATCTACAGGGGGGACAGAAGCATTGAAAGTCTTTTTAGAAGGTATTCCTGCTGATTCTCCTGGGATAGTAATTGTGCAACATATGCCTGCTTTATTCACCCAACAATTCGCAAAACGATTAAATGATATTTGTAAAATCACGATAAAAGAAGCAGAAACAGGCGATAAAGTATTGAGAGGACATGCTTTAATTGCACCTGGAGGTAAACACATGGTGCTAAAACGTAGTGGCGCGATATATCATGTAGAAGTGATAGATGGTCCATTGGTGAATAGACACAGACCTTCGGTGGATGTTTTGTTTCGATCGGTATCTCGTTATGCTGGAAAAAACGCATTAGGGGTAATCCTTACAGGTATGGGGGATGATGGAGCTAAAGGAATGTTGGAAATGAAAGAAGCGGGTGCTTATACGATTGCGCAAGATGAAAAATCATGTGTCGTTTTTGGGATGCCCAAAGAAGCAATTAAATTAAATGCCGCAGAAATTGTGTTGCCATTAACAGAAATTGCTGGTCACATCATCAAAAAAGTGAAATAATTAGAAGAATAAAAATATATTTAGTATTTTAAAAAAATAAAAAGCGAATTATGAAAAAAGTATTGATTGTTGATGATTCAATGTATATGAGAACTTTAATTAGTTCTGCATTAACAGCTACTGGCAGATATGAGATTGTTGGTCAGGCAGGTACAGGTACTTTAGGTATTGAAATGGCATTGGAACATGAACCAGATTTAATCACAATGGATAATATTCTTCCAGATATGATTGGTGTGGATATCGTAAAAGAGTTAAGAGCGGAAGGGGTTGAAGCAAAAATCATCATGGTTAGTGCTGTTGGACAAGATGACATCATTGCTGAAGGAAAAGCTAATGGAGCTCAAGATTATCTAGTTAAACCTTTTACTGCTGAGATTTTAGTAGAGAGAGTAGATAATTTATTCTAACACTGAAAATATGAGCGAATTAAGTAAAAATGATTTAGCGGTTGCTAAAGAAATAATTTCTGCGGGACTTATTAAAGCAGCTGAGTCACTATCTTTCTTCATGAATGAAACGATTTCTTTAAGAGAGTTTGATGACACAGAGATTCTTAGTAATCCTCCAGTGAATTTAGATAAAAGAGAAGGTAACAATATTCATTTGATGACCACCAAAGTAATTGGGGAATTGAAAGGAGTTTGCTTACTTATTTTTTCAGAAGAAGAGGCAGATCATTTAAGGGCTGCATCATTACCTGCTGAAATATTAAATAATCCGGAAATGATGGCGGAAATGAGCGATGCAATCATGTTGGAAGTAGATAATATTATCTCGGCAAGTGTAATAACTCAATTTTCTAATTTATTGAAAGCTAAAATCTATGGTGGCGTGCCAGATTTGAAAAAAGTGTCTTTCGATGAAATGAATAATATTATCTCGGATGAAATTAATAATGAATTATTTTTGATTAGCTTTAAAACAAGTTTCGAATCCTCTAAAGCAAACTTTAACCCTGAGTTTGTATGGCTATTTGATAATGACTTTGTGGAAAGTGTGAGACAATATGGTTTAAATAAAATTGAACAAAATTAATTATATAATAATGAGTGATTTAAATAAAATAAAACTATTCCTAGTAGAAGATGATTCGTTTTCATTAGAAGTGATGAAAGATCGTTTTACAGATAATCCTAGATTAGAAGTTTCTGCTTTTGAAACAGCAGAAGATTGTATTGCAAATTTAGAGGAACAGCCTGCTATCATTGTTTTAGATTATTACTTAGATAAAGTGAATAAAAATGCAATGAACGGTAAAGAAGGATTGAAACTTATTCTTGAGAAATTACCGACTGCAAAAGTGATCATGCTTACCGGTCAAGATACTTTAGAAATTGCAGAAGATTTAATGTTGAATGGTGCTTATTACTACATCACTAAGGATGAAAATGCGTTAAATATTTTAGAGAAAAAAATTAATTATATCATAAGCTTTATTTAATAGGTGTTTTAGAAATGTTTCTTCAAGAAAAATTAGTCCTACTAGTAATGTCCGAAGCTGAAATGGACATTTGTAAAAATGAAAATATTTCTTTTAATGATGTAATTGCTCAAAAGCGATTAGTAGTAGCGCATGATAATAATTTGAGTTCTATCTCTGCATTGGTAACTATCAATGAAGAGGAAGTAGATGAATTAATTCATGAAACACAATCGATTTTAAAAGCTTTTCATGAAACTATTAATCAAACTGAAACAGATGTAATTGATGATTCACTCGATCAGATTGCGAAACTTGAAAAGGAAAATGCAGCGGTTAAGGCGGAATTGGAAATGATGAAAATCATGGTTGCTGAGTTAGACGAAACGAATAACGCTTTAGTATTAGCAACTTGGAGAGAACGTGACACCAAAAAGAAATTAGATCAAGCAACACAACAAATCATTGAAAGCCAAAGTAAACGTATTGAGGAAAGTATTAAGTACGCGCAACGAATACAAAACTCTTTGTTACGTAACGAACCTTTTTTACGTCAATTATTTCCAGATTCATTTATTCTTTTTAAACCAAAAGACATTGTAAGTGGAGACTTTCCATTTATTTTCTCGCATGAAAATTCGGTATATATTGCTGTAGCTGATTGTACAGGTCATGGTGTACCTGGAGCGCTAATGTCCATTATTGGAGCATTGATATTAAATGAAATTGTAACCTATGAAGAGTCTGTTACAGCAGCTGAATTATTGGATCGATTACATGCTCAAATTGTGAAGACGCTTCGTCAAGATCAAGAAGATTGCGAAAATGAACGCGATGGGATGGATATTGGGATGTGTAAAATAAACCTAGAAACGGGCGAATTAGAATATGCAGGGGCACACAGACCCTTATATATTTTAAGAGAAAATGAAATGCTTGAAATTGAAGAAGTAAAAGGAAATAAGTATCCAATTGGTGGTGTGCAATACCGAGGTAGAGAAGCGTTTTTAAATAATTTATCGAAATTAAATAAAGGGGATAAAATCTATTTCTTTTCGGATGGTTTAACTGATCAATTTGGTGGAGATGGAGAGGAACCAAAGAAGTTTGGAGCCAAACGAGTGAAGGAGATTATTATCAATAGTAAAGAAGTAGCAATGAATGATCAATCTTCCATTTTTGAATCAAAATTCATGGAGTGGCAAGGAGAAGAATCGCAATTAGATGATGTATTATTGATTGGAATTCAATTTTAATTTGAAAATAGTATGAGTCAAGATATAACTGTACTTCAAGAAGAAAATCAACAACTGCAAAAAAAAATAGACGCATTACATGCTGAAATTGAGCAGTTGAAGATTGTAATGGCAGACATGGACGAAACGAATAATAACCTCGTTTTAGCTACTTGGAGAGAAAGAGAATTAAAAAAGAATTTAGAAACCGCAATTAAAGAAGTTGCTGAATCAAAAGAAATAATTGAATTACAAAGTACAAGAATAGAAGAGAGTATTAACTACGCAAAACGTATTCAAAGCTCCTTATTGCCTAAAGAATCGGTACTGCAAAAATATTTTCCTGAATCCTTTATGATGTTCCGTCCGAAAGATGTGGTAAGTGGAGATTTTCCATTTATCATGCAGAAAGAAGATTACGTTTATTTTGGAGCAATTGATTGTACAGGTCATGGTGTACCTGGAGCATTATTATCTGTGATAGGTTCATTGATTTTAAATGAAGTTGTAAAATACGAAACAATTACTCCAGCTGTTTTATTAGACAATTTACATGATTCCGTAGTATCTGTATTACGACAAGGCCAAGAAGGGGGGGAAAACGAACGCGATGGAATGGATGTTGGTATGTGTCGTGTTAATTTGAAAACAGGAGAATTTCAATTTTCAGGCGCTCACAGACCACTTTATATCGTACGAAATAATCAAAAATTAGACGAAGAATTAGAAGAACTGAAAGGAGATAAATATCCAATCGGTGGAGTACAATATAGAGGTCGTGAAAAATTTACCAATTTTGAAACAGTACTTCAAAAAGGAGATAAAATTTTTGTGTGTTCAGATGGTTACCCAGATCAATTTGGTGGACCCTTCGAACCAGAAGACCTTAAAAAAATAGGACCTAAAAAGATCAGAAAGATTTTAGTCGAAAATGCAGAAAAACCAATGGATGAGGTTTATTCCGCTTTAGTCTCAGAATTTGATGAATGGCAAGGACCTCATAAACAAATGGATGATGTTTTATTTATAGGTGTAAAATATTAACAGTTAACTAAAAATTGTTTAAATTTTTTTTTTAAAACAGAATAGTAATAATTAACAAATAAGTAGCTTTAACGTATGGAAGAGTTAAGAAACAATTCAGATCTACAGAGTAAATCTGAGTACATGAAATTCGTAGTGAATTTCCACAGAATGATGATTGATAAAAAACTTACCCTTGCGTATGAAGGAGAAGTGACTCAAGAAATCACAAAAGCATTTACTTCAATGACTGAGAAAAACTTGGAGAAAATTGAAGAAGATGGAAAGATTAAGAAAAAAGTATACCACGTAATGGTAGAATGTTTGCAAAACATTGCAAAACATGCGGATGACGATACTGCTACTGCGTCTGATAAATTAGAAGATGGTTTGGCTAAAACTGGTATTTTTATCATTGGTAGCGATGAGCAAGAATATTTCATCACTTCTGGGAATGGAATTTTAAATGAAAATATTCCTGCACTTCAAGAAATGATTGATAACATCAATTCTTTAGATAAAGACGGATTGAAAGATTTACACAAAGTGAAAATGCGTGAAACAGCAATTTCTGAAAAAGGAGGTGCTGGTTTAGGTTTTATTGATATCGCTCGTAAAACTGGAAATCCTCTGGAATACCATTTTGAGCCAATCGATGCTAAAAGTTCTTTCTTCTTGTTAAAATCAAGAATTTCCAAAGGGCCATCAGAAGATTAATAATTGTTTAATAGAAAAAAATAGATATATAATGGAACCATTAATCATTAATAAAACAGACGATACACCTGCAATTACGTTAGATAAAGCAGCAGGTAAATTTGAATTTTCTGGTAAATCGTTACCAGAAGATGTAAGTACTTTCTATGCGCCTGTATTTGCATGGATAGCAGCTTATGGTGAGGATGCTAATCCTGAATCTAAGTTCGTATTCAAAATGACGTATTTTAACACTGCATCTTCTAAAATTATTTTAGATGTCTTAATGCGTTTAGAGGAATTACACGAAGATGGAAAAAATATCACCGTGGAATGGCATTACGAAGAAGATGATGAAGACATGCAAGAAGCAGGAGAAGAATATTCAGAAATCGTTGAAGTTCCTTTCACTTTTGTAGAAGATTAATAACATTTATTTGTTACTAGTTAATGCTAGATTGTTGTAGTACAATCTAGCATTTGCTGTATTTTAGAGTTTTATTTTAGTCAAAAAATAAGTATTTTAACTAATCTTTTTAGATTCAGTGTCTTACTTGAAAATTATATACAATGTCTGAGGAAATATTAAAGGCCCTGATGCAATTATTTGCCATTATCGCGAAACAAGATGGTGGTGCTTCTCAAAGTGAGCGTAAGTTTGTGGAGGAATTTCTTGTGTTCCAATTAAGTGAAGAATTGGTAAGGGAATACCTTGCGCAATACGATGAATTTGTTGGACCTGTCGAGCTTGACGAAGATGGAAATCCAATTCAAAAATTGACTTCGGTAAAGGATTCTGTAAAGACCCTAGGTATTTGTAAAAAAATTAATAAAACGCTGACGCAAAAACAAAAAGTAATTGTACTTGTGCGTTTGCTGGAGTTGATAGCTGCTGATCGTTCTTTCTCAGAACAACGAATGGCAATTATCCACACAGTATCGGAAGTTTTTAAGTTTGAAGAGTCTGAATTCCAAGCGATTGTTGATTTTTGTGTAAAAGAAACAGAAGATTTGAAATCGGTTCCTGAAATAATGGTAATCGATAGTACGGATGAGGAATGGAATTTTGATTGCAAACATATTACCTCCCAATTAGATGGTAATATCGTTATTTTGAAAGTAGTTTCGGAAGATTTATATTTCTTAAAATACACTGGAAAAAGTGATATATTCTTAAACGGTTTACCTGTAAATCCAATGAGAATGTACTTGTTTGCAGCTGGTAGTACAGTCAAAGTTCCTGGTGGTAAGCCAGTTTTTTACTCAGATGTGGTAGCAAATTTCATGGCAGATGGCGATGGATTAAAGCTTTCTTTCCATGCAGATAATGTAAGTTTTAAGTTTCCAAATGGAGCTACAGGATTACGCGATATCAATATTTCGGAGGGTTCTGGAAAATTAGTTGGATTGATGGGGGCTTCTGGAGCAGGTAAAACTACTCTGTTGAATGTACTTTCTGCAATTGAACCGGTTACGGAAGGTCAAGTCCTAATCAATGGAATTAACATACATACAGAAAAAGATAAGGTAAAAGGACTAATCGGTTATATCCCTCAAGATGATTTGTTGATTGAGGAATTAACTGTTTTTGAGAATCTTTTTTACAATGCTAAATTATGCTTCAAAGATTTGAATGACGAAGAAATTACCGAATTGGTAATGAAAGTCTTGAATAATCTTGGATTAGCTGAACGAAAAGATTTAAAAGTAGGTAACCCACTTCAAAAAACAATTTCTGGTGGTCAACGTAAACGTCTAAACATTGGTTTGGAGTTGATACGTGAACCTGCAGTTTTGTTTGTGGATGAACCTACCTCTGGACTTTCATCTCGCGACTCAGAAAACGTAATGGATTTATTACGTGAGTTGACTTTGAAAGGTAAATTGATTTTTGTGGTGATTCACCAACCATCCTCAGACATCTATAAAATGTTTGATAAAATCATTTTCTTAGATGTTGGTGGATACCAAATTTACTATGGTAATCCTGTGGAAGCAGTGGTGTATTTTAAACAAGCCGATCACCAGGTAAATGCGGAACAAGGTCAGTGTCTGGTCTGTGGAAATGTCAATCCCGAAATTATATTTAACATCATCGAAGCGAAAATCGTAGATGATTATGGTAACTATACAAAAAACCGAAAGGTTTCTCCTGAACAATGGAAACAATTGTATGATAAAAACTCAAGCTATGTTCGCTCGGAGGATATCAAAGAGGTTCCAGAATTTGGATTAAACATTCCATCTTGGTTAAAACAAACAAAGATTTTTGCAACGCGTGATTTATTTTCTAAAATCAGTAACAAACAATATTTGTGGATCAATTTATTAGAAGCGCCCTTGTTAGCATTGGTACTTTCTTATATTATCCGTTACGTTGAAATTCCAGGAACAGACTATATTTTCCGTAATAACGAGAACATTCCAGCATTCATTTTTATGAGTATTATCGTGATGTTGTTTGTTGGATTAACCGTTTCCGCGGAAGAAATTTTCCGTGACCAAAAAATCTTGAAACGAGAAAAATTCTTGAATTTAAGTAAGTCTAGTTATTTAGTTTCTAAAATTGGAATTCTATTTACACTTTCGGCAATACAATCTTTATTGTTTGTCATTATTGGTAATTCGGTTGTAGGAATTCATGGCATGTATTGGGATTATTGGTGGATGTTATTTACCGTTTCTTGTTTTGCAAATATGTTAGGTTTAAATATTTCGGCAAGTTTCAATTCTGCTGTTACCATTTACATTCTAATTCCAATCATTGTGATTCCTCAAATGATTTTGGGAGGTGCAATGTTTAGTTTTGATAAATTAAATGATTCCATCGGTGGTGGAAAACAAGTTCCTCCAATCATTGCCGAGGTAATGGTTTCTCGTTGGGCGTATGAAGGATTAGTGGTAGACCAATTTAAAAACAATCCATACGAACGCCAAATATTTGATTTTGAACAAAAAGAAAGTATGTGTAGTTACAAACAAGCTTTCTTTATTCCGAAACTACAAGAGTATACAGATGAATGTATTTCTTTAATTTCTGTGATAGGAGATTCAGCTGACCGTGTAATGAAAGATCGTTTATGGGTAATTCGTAAATCGTTAACAAGTGAAAAGAAGTTGGTTTCAAGAGTTGCCATTGATAATATCGATAAGTTTAATTTTAACGAATTTGATGATGCGGAAGGAGAACGTTTGAAAGCAATATTGGAAAATTTATTAAACTACTATTCTGAAATTTTTAATGTAGTGAACGGTAAGAAAATGTTGTTGTTATCTAAATTACAAGACACTCCAGAAAAACAACAAGCATTCGTTCAAGCTAAAGATGATTATTTGAATGATTACTTAACAGAAGTTGTAACAAAATCGACAGATAAGGACAAAATTGTTATTCAAAATCATGAAATAATTCAGAAAAAAGATCCAATATTTATGGATCCAAGTACGGAAAGTCCCCTAAGTTTTAGAACACATTTTTATGCTCCTACGAAAAATTTCTTTGGTTCATTGATGGGAACCTACGGATTTAATATAATGATGATTTGGTTTTTTACTGCTATTTTATATGTTATATTATATTTTGATGGATTAAAAAAAGCTTTGAATTTATTTGGAAACAAACAACAATAATTCGTAACTTAATATATGGGAGTTAGCAAACTACATATTTTTATTAAAAAAGAAAAAATTGCTTTTTTGGTGGTTTTATGTAGTTTGTTTTGTTTTCAAAATCAGTTGTTTTCTCAATGTACTCCGATAATTGAGTTTACTACTACATCAGGTACTTTAAAAGGATGTGCACCTTTTAGTGTTTCTTTTAAGGATCCAAATAATACATCATCAAGAACATGGGATTTTGGAGATGGTAAACCAATTTTTGGTGGACAAAATGCCTTCCATACTTTTGATGGTGGAGTTATTGGAGATACAACGTACACAGTCACATTAACAAAAGCTTGTAATGGTGGGGTTTCAACAGAAGTCACAGTCACTGTTTATGCCAAACCTAAAATAAATTTTAAAGTTGATACAACGTCTGTTTGTGCAATAAATGACCAAGCAAAATTCACCAATTTATCTGATCCGGGTGCTTATTTGTGGAATTTTGGAGATAACACTTCTTCGACTACTAAAAATCCTATTAAAGCATATAATTCTGGAGGAAAGTATGATGTTTCGTTGAAAGTAACAAATGCTCATGGCTGTGAGGATACGAAAGTTAAATCAAAAATGATGACGGTAAATTCTTTACCTAGTCCTGATTTTACGTTAAATACTTATTCTGGTTGCGCACCTCTATCTCTTAATATAAAGAATACTACAGACACAACAAGTGTTAGTATAAAATATTGGAGTTGGAATTTAGGTGATGGAAGTAAATTAGATTCTGCTGAGACACCTGCAATTCATGATTATACAATCCCAGGAACTAAGACTATTACATTAACTACCACTTCAGTATTAGGATGTAAAAGTACCACTTCTAACACTTTAAGCGTTTTAACTTCTCCAAGTTCTGATTTCTCAATTTCACCCTTAGAAATTTGTTCAAGTGATTCTTTACAAGTTACCTATTTAGGGAGTGCAGGACCAAATGCAAATTATACTTGGAGTTTAAATGGTGGAACCGGGAATCCTGGTACAGGAAAAGGACCACATTGGATTAATTGGATTAAAGGAGGTGTTAAAACAATTAGTTTAACTGTGACAGATAGTACTTGTTCTTCAAATTCTAGCAAACAAGCAACAATACTAGTTAGTCCAATAATAACTTTTATAGCTTCAAATGATACGATCTGTACTGGTGATGAAGTTACTTTTACAACTTCACCAGCTTCATTGGTAGATTATAAAGTGTATAAAAATGGTAGTTTATACCAAACTATGGAAGAAAATGAGTTTACAACTAGTACGTTGGCAACTGGGGATGCATTTTATGTTGTTGCCACGGATGTGAAAGGATGTAAATCAAAGAGAAGTACTATTGAAAAAATGGTGGTAAAAACTCGACCAACTGTATCTCTTTTAAGTTCTGATTTAGACAATATAATTTGTGAAGGTGATCTTGTAACATTTAGTGGAACCCCGACAAACTATTCAAGTTATACATTTTATAATTTTAGTCAACCATTACAAGTTGGGGTTTCTACGAATTTAAATACAACTACGGTTACTGATAATGATTCGATTTTTGTGGAAGCAACGAATTTCAATGGTTGTGCAAAAATGTCAAGTAATGCCTTTGTAATGAAAGTTTTACCTCCATTACCAAAGCCTATTGTCAATTGTGGAGCTTCTACAGATAGTCAGGTTTCATTTGTTTGGGGAGACATACAAGGGGCTACAGGCTATCAAGTAAGTATAAATGGGGGGGCTTTCCAAGATCCAAGTTCTGGTTTGACAGGATTGACCCATGTATTTGGTGGTTTATCAAGTGGTGATTCAACAAAGATTATTGTGAAAGCAATAGGTTCTTTTTCCTGTGCAAGTAGCTTGGTTTCGAAGGAAAAATCATGTGTTTCAAAGGTTTGTACCCCTTTTACAATGAAATTTTCACCTTATGATACAATTTGTAGTGGTCAGAAGGTAAAATTACGTGTGGATAATATTTCTGCAACTAATTATTCGATATCTTGGAATGGTGGAACGCCTGGAAAAGATACCACTTACACATTAAGTCCAACAATTGACTCAGAAATTACAGCCGTTATTAAAGACTCTTCTCAATTATCCTATTGTTCGACATTTGATGCAACTTTTAGAATTAAAGTACACCCATTACCTTTGGTAACTTTAAATTCCAACTTATCTACTATAAATTGTCAAGGTGATATTGCAAAGTTAACAGCTACACCTGCAAATTATGATTTTTATACTTTTTATAGCGGTAACCAAGTTCTTCAATCTGGATGGAAAAATTATTATACCTTAAAAAATGTCAAAAATGGTGTACCACTAACTGTAGTAGCTGAAAATTTTGGTTGTAAAGCGACTTCCGTAAATACAATAACAAATACTGTAATTCAACCATTGGCGCAACCTGTAGTAAACTGCGGTGGTTCGACTACTTCCTCCATGGAATTTACTTGGGATCCAATCGCAAATTCGATTGGGTATGAAATTAGTGTGGATGGAGGAAACTGGATTACTCCTAGTACAGGTGCAACTGGATTAAGGCATTTGATCAATGGACTCACACCTGGGACAGCATCTTATGTTTCTGTGAGAGCATTGGGTGCTACAGTTTGTGGGAACTCAAAAGTTTCAGTCCAAGCAAGTTGTTTTACCAATCCTTGTACTGCAATTACTTATTCTGCTCCAACTACTGTTAATATTTGTCAAGGTACAAAAGCTAATCTTGCTGTTACAGGGATTAACATACCAAAGTTTGACGTTTCTTGGAACAAAACTACTTATGCAAAAGCTACGACATTTAATGTGAAACCAACAAAAGATACTGTAGTAACTGTAAATATTAGAAATTCTAATGAGTTAAATTGTCCTTATGTAACTAAATATATTCGAATTGATGTAACTGAACAACCAAATGTTTCACTTTCAATTTATCCGACTTCAAATTGTTTTGGAGATTCAGTTAGCTTGACAGCTTCTCCTGTAACTTATGAATCCTATAAGTTTTATAATGGATCTTCTTTATTGTATTCAGGTTATAAAAGCACATTTAAATCAGATAAATTAAAATCAGGAGCACAATTAAAAGTTGTTGCTCGTAATGGTACGTGTATAGATACATCGACTATTATTCCATTAGTGGTCGCAATTCCTTTAGAAAAACCAGTCGCAAACTCAGGTAATATTGACACTTCAACAATTGATTTTGTTTGGGATCCTATTCCAAACGCTGCAGGATATCGTGTAAGTGTGAACAATGCTCCATATATTATTCCAAGTTCAGGTAATTTAGGATTACATCATACAGTTACAGGTCTTGGAAAAGGTCAGTCTAGAATCTTCAAAGTAATGGCAATTGGAAATACTGCATGTGGTGATAGTCCTGAGTCTGATACAATTATTCGACATACAACATTGTCACCAATAGGACCAGATTCTGTTTGTACTGCTATTACCTTTAATAAATTTGCAAATACTTCTATTTGTGAAGGAGATAGTATAACTGTTTCTATAAATTCAATAAATGCTACACAATATTCAATTTCGTGGGAGCATGGAGTCAAAGATACAATCTCAACCTATCGTGTAGGTCCAGTAATTTCCGATACAATTCCAGTTAGTGTATATCGAACTAATGAACCACTTTGTCCAGCGGTTACTAAGTTTATAAAAGTTACAGTAAATCCAAAACCTGTTGTAGATATTACCGCATCAATCATAAATGATAGTATATGTGAAGGAGATGCAATTACATTTACGGCAGAACCAAATGGATATGCCCAATATGATTTTAAACATAATGCTACCTTACTTCAGTCGTCAAATGGTAACGAATATGCTTTAACGAGTATTGCTTCATCATTGAATCTAACAGTTTTAGTAAAAGATGAAATTGGATGTACAGCAACAAGTGACCCATATAAAATGACCGTTGTTCCAAAACCAGTTATTTCATTGACAAGTAATGCTATAAATGGAGGAATTTGCTTAGGGAGTGATTTAATGGTCTCAGCGAGTCCTAATACTTTTAAAAAGTATAATTTTTATGCTAGTGGCGTACAAGTTCAATCAGGAGCGAGTACCGTTTTTTCTCAATTTGCTATTAACGCTGGATATTCAATCACAGCGAATGCAATTCATCCATTTGGTTGTGTAGGGGATAAAACTGTAGCTTTGCCAATTCAGTTATTTCAATTACCAATTATTACATTAGTTTCATCTGATCCTGATAATAGTATTTGTGATGGGGATTCTTATTCAATAACTGCAAGTCCTAGCAATCTTCCAAAATATGTTTTTTATGAGAATGCTACTGCAATACAAACTTCGGGATCAAATGTGAAAACATACCCTTCGTTGACACAAAATAAATCAGTTCATGTCATTGCTACAGATATTAATACATGCGTAAGTAAAAGTTCAGATACAATTGATGTAGTTGTTAATCCAATTCCTGCAATGACGAGTCCAACAGCTTTGACCTTATGTAGTGGATATGAAGTAAATATTCCTTTAAAAAGTACAATTCCATCAACATTTACATGGAAAGCAACGAATAATGTAAATGTTATTGGAGAAAGTACTACTAATCAGACTACAAGTACTTTAAAAGATTCTTTGAAGAACACAAATATTCTAAAGGAAATTATCACCTATTCTGTAATTCCTAAATCAATTCCTGGTTGTACGGGTCCTACTCAAACTGTAACTATTTCTGTAAATCCTACACCAATAATATTTAATGTTTCAGATACAATTTGTAGTGGATTATCTTTTACTATTCAACCTCAAAATGGTTCTCCTAATGGTGCAATTGTGCCAGCTAATTCGACTTATACTTGGTCGAATCCTTCGTTTTCCTCTCCAGGAACAATTAATGGAGCTAGTTCTCAAGCAATAGGAGTGACAAAAATATCTCAATCCTTAACAAATTTGACAAATTTGGGATCTACTGTTTCTTATGATGTTACGCCAAAGTCAGGTGCAACTGGAGGGTGTGTTGGAAAACCATTTAATGTTGATATTTATGTTAATCCAACTCCAGCTATAGCATCTTTTGTTTCAGATTCATTATGTAGTAGTACTAAATTTATTAAATTACCTTTAAATGGTGTTCCAACAAGTGCCAATATAGTTCCTTCTAATGTACTATATACTTGGAATAGTCCTATAATTCTTCCGAATGGATCTATAACAGGGGCCAGTGCACAAGCTGTTAGTCAAACAAGTATTTCTGAAACTTTAATAAATACAACTTTAGATTTAGCTTCCATCAATTATGTGGTAACACCGAAAGCAGGAAAATGTATAGGTCCAAATTTCACTATACCATTAGTTATTAAACCAGTACCTACAATGACTAATGTTTTGACAAAAAGTTTTTGTAGTGATAACCAAGTAGGTATTTCGTTAACTCCATCTGTATCTTCAAGTTTAAATTGGTATGCAGATGAAAATTCATCAATCTTAGGAGAATCTACTTCGAATCAATTAACAACAATCATCAATGATAAATTAACGAATCAATCGAATTCTGTCCAAACAGTAAATTATTATGTTACTCCAACTTCTGATTATAATTGTAAAGGAGCAAAAACACCAATTACTGTTACAGTATATCCGAAACCAGTCATTTCGGATGTGACAAAATCTTTGTGTTCAGGAGATTCACTTTTAGTAAAGCCATTAAATTTAGTGAATGGTGATATTGTTCCACAAAATACAACGTATACTTGGACAAATCCTGTCGTAACTCCAATTGATAGTATAACAGGATGGAAGGCTCAAATAACACCTATTTTAAGTTTAGCACATCAATTGTATACAACTTCCGTATCTGGCAAAATAAAGTATGTTATTACACCTGTTTCTGGAGAATTAGGTAAATGTATAGGTAAGAATTTTACCGTAAATGTTGACGTTCATCCTGTGCCAAATCCAGTTGTAATTTCCGATTTGAAAGGGATCTGTAAAGGAATATCTGTAGAAATAACAACAACCTTTGATGAATCAAATTACCCAAATACGGTCTATGTTTGGAGCGATGGACAAAAAAAGAAAAATATAAATGTAAAACCAAATTCTACAACAGATTACATATTGAATGTGACTAGTAATGGGTGTAAAAGTATCGATGACACAATACATGTTGAAGTAGATGTGAATGTACCAAATGCAAATGCAGGCAAGGATTTTGTCCTTTGTCGCTATGATACTGCGACTTTACAAGCAACAGGAGGGAAATCGTATATCTGGGAAGATCAGGTAGGTCTTGTAGGTAAAAATTCAGCAACCCCAAAAGTCGCACCAGTAGTTACGACCATTTATAAAGTTCATGTTATCAATGATTATTGTGAAACAACAGATGAGGTTGAGGTAATAATTGATAGATGTTTAAAAGAACTTCCAACAAAAGTTCCTCAAATTTTTACACCTAATGGTGATAATGCGAATGATGCTTTTACAATTATAGATGTAGATTATTTTACGAAAAGTAGTTTGATCGTTTTTAATCGTTGGGGAAATATTGTACATCAATCTGCACCCTATTTAAATACTTGGAAAGGTCAAAATGAAAATGGGGATGAATTACCTGATGGCACCTATTATTATTCATTGGATATTGGAAATGGGCATGATCCATATAAAGGATTTGTAGTTATAACGCGATGATAGAAAAAAGAGTATATAAGCCAATATTAATGCGATTTTCGTTGCTATTAGGGGTGGTTTTTGCTTTTTTTTCAGTGTTTGGTCAACAAGAACCAATGTATACACAAAATAATTTCGATCGCTTAATGTTTAATCCAGCGTATGCTGGTAGTTCAAATTGGATTGTGACTTCCTTGAAACATAGGAGTCAATTTGTTGGTTTAGATGGAGGTCCTTCAACAGACATATTGACGATTCACGCACCCTGGCAAGCTCGATCAGTTGGGTATGGAGGAAAAATAGTTTCTGATCGATTAGGTGCAACATCACAAACAACAGTAAATGCTATTGGGGCTTATCATTTAGGTTTAGGAAAAGGTAAAATGTCTGTTGGACTAGAATTTGGACTTTTTACCCAAACAATTGATTTTACGTCATTGTATAGAAATGATAAAATTGACAATGCAATACCACCAGGATCAGCTACGAAAGCAAAAATGGATGGTGCTTTTGGGTTACAATATCAAACAAAAAACTACTTTTTTGGATTTTCAATTCAGCATTTATTCGGGGGTAGTTTAAATTTTACAAATTTTGATCGTTCTACAGTTGCTACTTTGAGGAGGCATGTTTTCATTTCTGGTGGATATGTAAAAGATTTTTCGAAAAATCTATCCATGCAACCTTGTTTCTTATTAAAGAAAGTAGCTGGAGCACCTATGCAATTGGATATTTATGCCAATTTTATTTATAAAGAGAGATTTACATTGGGTGTAGGGTATCGTACGGGTGATGCACTTACATTTTCAGCAAAAGTTAATATTACAGATGCTATAAGAGTTTCTTATTCCTATGATTTTAGAATATCGCAGGTTGCGACATATTCAAATGCTGCACATGAGTTTATGATTCGATACGGGATCAAATTATTACCACCTCAGCAGATTAAAGAAATTAACCCTCGTTACTATTTCTGATTGTGCAGCTAAAAAATATATATAACATATTAAGTTGGAAATACATCGTAGCGTTGATGTTGTGTTTTTGTTTTTCAAATTCCAGTTTTTCTCAAAAAGGTAATATGGAAAAGGGAGATCGTTACTATGATTTAAACTTATTTAATGAGGCGATTGAATTTTATTTGTTAGCTAGTAAAGAAGGTAAAACGCAAGAAAAAGAAGCAGCAATGATTCAATTAGGGAATTGTTATCGTATTACTGGACAATTTGAAGAAGCAGAGAAAACATTTCAGAAAATATTAAAAAATAAAAAGACACCTGCATCAAGTTACTTAAATTATGCTCTAGCCTTAAAAGCTAGTTCGAAATATACAGAGGCTATTGCAAGTTTTGAAAAATATAAACTAAAAAACCCAACAGATTCATCAACTGCAAATAGGATGATAAAATCTTGTTTACTGGCCCAGCACTGGTTAGATGAAGAGATACAATACGATGTTAATTTAGTTGATAAAATGAATGGAGAATCGCCCGATTTTGCAGCAAATTATTATCAGAATGGTGTATTTTTCTGTTCATCTCGTGATGGAAGTATGAAGCCATTAATTAATTTCAATGGAAGTGAAGCTGCTGCTGCATTGGATTATTATTTTATGGATATTTCAGGCCAAGTAGATTCTATAAAACCACCAATACAATTTCCTGGGAAATTAAACACAATATCACACGAAGGTCCTGGTACATTTACCAAAGATTTTAGCACCCTGTACATTACAAAAACAGTGACGAGTGCAAAGTCTAAATCTCAAAAACGCTTAAAAACCTTACAAATATTTGTTACAAAAAAAGATTCTACTGGCAATTGGAAAATTCCAGTGAGTGCCTTTACATTTAATAGTTTTCTGTATTCTACCGGTCACCCTTCGATATCAAAAGATGGAAATCGTATATACTTCATGTCGGATATGCCTGGTGGAATAGGTGGTACAGATATATATTATACACAAAAACAAAAAAATGGTACTTGGGGAAAACCTATTAATTTAGGGAAACCGGTAAATACGGTTGGTAATGAATTATTTCCCTTTATCGCTGATGATTCAGTCTTATATTTTTCATCAAATATGCACCCAGGAATGGGTAAATTAGATGTGTTTTCAACGATGCAACTTTCGGATTCTTTATGGGCTGAACCAGAGAATATGCGTCCTCCAATAAATACAATCGGAGATGATTTTGCTTTTGTAAAAGATTCTAAAGGGAATAGAGGTTTTTTAAGTTCAGATAGATTTAATGGAAAAGGTGCGGATGATATTTATACTTTTAGTCACCATGATCCTTTTGAAATTAATGTGGAAGGACCCAAAATTAAAATTTTAGATCAAACTTTTTATGATGGTGTAGTATATAAATTAGTGAATGATAGTACAAAGTCCGAACAGATATTACAAACTGAAAATGGGTATTATTCTGCAAATATGGAACCAAATGCAAGTTATACTTTAGTGGCACGTAAGAATGGTTTTCGTTATGCTAAGGTTAGTTTAATGCGTCAAATACCACCTATTGGGAATCAAATATCTTTCTTATTGCGACCAATGGATAAGACAGTAAAAGTTGCTGGAACACTTTATAAGTTAGATAGCGCCCAAACTTCGATTGTGAGTAAAATGCCTGATTCACCTTTAAGTTTGTTAGAAAATGATGCTGAAATTTCAAATAAACACACGGATACTTCAGGACGTTTTGCTTTTAATTATGAATTAACTTCTGGTAATACATATTTATTGATTGATAATGAAAGTATACAACTTCCAGAAACAACTATATCTGACACAGGTAAAGTATTGGATAGTGTTGCTGTTTTATCTGATTTTCCAGATTCGACTCGTTTAGACACTTCGGCTGTATCAGGTTTATTATCCGATAGTTTAAAGATAAATCCGTTACCTAAGACGTATAAAATTGACACCACGGTAGTTGCTGAGAAATTATTGTTTAAAGGGATGTTAAATTCAGATGGCAAAAAGATGAGTAATGTTGCTTTGAAACTTTACAATGGTGATTCATTACAACAAAGTGCTAAGTCGGATGGTATGGGTATGTTTCAGTTTACACTAAATTCTCAAGTCCCCGAGTATACTATATTTGCTTCTAAACCTGGTTATGAAAGTAAGGAGTTAACCATAAAAACAGCAGATTATAAGAATGCTACAACTGCAATTATTCGCATAGAAATGATAGAGAAGGAACGCGTAGATGTGAATGGAGTTATAAAATCACGAGACACCGTGATTGTGAACGCACAGATAGATTTGTATTCGAGTATTGAGGATGTCAAAACACAATTAACAGATAATAATGGTGCATTTAAATTCTCATTAAATCCTGATGGTGAATATAGTATGACTGTCAATAAAAAAGGAATGTTGCCTAAGAAAGTTGATATTGCGATTGAGAATATTGGTGAGAATGGGGATTTAGATTTAGCTATTGAAATGGATTCAATACGCGTGGATGAGGTATTAACGATGAATATATATTATGAGTTTGATAAATCAGACATTAAACATGCATCTGAGTTAGAATTAGATAAGTTCATTGCATTTATGAAGATTAATCCAAATGTTAAAATTGAGATAAGTGCGCATACGGATGAAAAAGGTACAGATGCATATAACATGAACTTATCTCGTGAGCGGGCTAGAAACGTTATGAATTATTTATTAGAAGAAGGAAGAATAGACAAAAAACGCATTGTTTCAAAAGGGTATGGTGAATCGATGTTGATTGTAAAAAATGCACAAACAGAGGAAGAACATCAGATGAATCGTCGAACAGAAATTAAAATTGTTGGATTGTAAATTAAATTGAGGATACGAAAAAAAACGCATGTATTAATTGTATTCTTAGCGTAGTATATTACTTTTGTATTTAAATATTTTTTCGTTAATCTCACAAAATAAAGTGTATGACACATCAATTGAAAAAAGTAGGAAACATCCTAAATTTCCGTAAACATTTCCTTGTATTAGGTCTTGTTTTAATCACGGGGGCTGCTGCAAATGCACAGTGTAGTTCAGATGCATTTATGGACAATTGTTCAAGTGCATTGGAAGATTTTAATTTTATAAAATCTTTTGAATATGCAAATCCAAAAGGAGGAGCGAAAGCTGAATATTCTTATGTGTTTTCAAAAGGATCTACCTATAGAATCGTAGTTTGTGATGAGAACATTGCAGGTAATAAAATGGTTATTTCTTTGTATGATCGTAACCATAAATTGATTGCATCGAATTTTGACAAGGCTTCTAAAAAGGTTTTCCCAGCGTTAACTTACCCTTGTTCAGCAACAGGGGTTTACTATATCGAGTATTCTTTTCAAGGAGATAAAGCAAAATGTGGGATTAATATCTTAGGATTTACAAAAAATTAATAATTAGTACGATGAAAAATAAATTTTTTAAAATATACTTACCTTCTTTTGTCTTAACTGCAATGATGGTATCTTGTGGAGGAGACAATGGTAATTCTTTAGATTCTGAATTAGGGGATCCTACTTTAATGGTTAACTCCAAAAAGCAAGCGAAAATGTTGGATGAATTGATACAATCTATTCCTTCACCAGTTGAGATGAATACAGTTATTAAATCTACTGGAGCTGCTTTTAATGCAAACATTATGCATAAAACTGCAAATGCTAAAAAGTATACTACAAATTACCAGCAGGCTTTCAATGTAGGTGTATATACTGCGGATATGGGGTATATCAACGTATACGACAAAACTATGTACTCTATCTCTTGTATTACTGCGGTTAAACAATTGTCAGATGCAATTCAAGTTGGTCAATTTTTTGATTTTGAAGCATTACAGCGTTTATCTAAAAACAGCAATAACGTTGATTCATTACAATATATAAGTATCAATAGTTTCAATAAAATGGATGCTTATTTACGTTCTCAAAATAGAGGTGAATTGAGTGTATTAATCGTTTCTGGAGCTTGGTTAGAAGGATTACATATTGCAACTCAAACAATGAAAGCGAAATCAAACGATGAGTTACGTGAAAAAATTGGTGAGCAAAAAATCGTTTTAGAGAGTTTGTTGAAAGTATTGAGAATGTGTGATAAAATCGATTACGTTAAAAATGTGTTAACGAAATACGAAAAATTGAATGATTTATTTGCGAAAGTAAAAATTGAATATATTCAAGGTGAACCTGTTACTAAAATTATTGATGGTCAAATGGTAATTGAAGATAGTTCTACATCTGAAATTAAAATGACTGATGATCAACTTGCAGAAATCACGGCTTTAGTTGAAACAGTTCGTGCTGATTTATTGAAATAATCTAAATTGTATTAGTTTAAAAGCGGGTAACTTCAGTTGCCCGCTTTTTTTGTGCAATATTTTATCTTAAAGCAACGTTAGTATGAATAGATACGTCTTATATTTAAGAAGGAAAGTATTAACCAAATACATTAAGCCATGAGACCTTATTTCTACTCCGATTTTTTATCCACCTACGTGAAATCCATGTTTAGTGATAGAAATGTACCTGTAAATGAGCAATTTTTAGAAGAATTATATGCTTATATAGTTGCGCATAAAGATACGTGTGTAAACAAATATGGTGAATTTTTGGAATCTACAATTCACGCTTCTATCGTTTTCAATTATTTGAAACACTATTTTATTCAAGATAAATTAGACAATGAAAAATATACGTTTTTGGTACGTTTAGCTTCTGAAAAACAATTGAAATCACTATCCGCGAACTTATTATTTGGAGGTGATTTTACAAACCGAATTCAGAAAGCGTTATATGAAACGTATGCCCTGAATTAGGACCTTATAGAATCCACCAATAAAAAGGGGTAGTAATACCTACTAACATTGCTAGCTTGATAATTTTATCGATTACTTTTAAGTTTTTGGGTGTTGCTTGTATGCCGATTAATAAAATCAAAGCAAGTACAACTAGAATACTTGCAGTAAATACAGGTAAAGTAGCAATTAGGTGAACAAGATGGTGATCTTTGATAGTTAGTGATAAAAACGACACGTAAAAAATCGGAACACTACTTAATATTAAAATAGCTATCCATTTCGCTGAAGTAGCACCAAGTACGATAGGAATCGTTTTTGCTTTAAGAAGTTTATCTCCTTCTACATCTTCCATGTCTTTTACAATTTCACGTCCTAAATTCAATACAAAAGCAAAAAAACAGAGTAGAAAAATAAAATTTCCTGCATCTAAAAATAGATTTTTCCAGTATATGATTGCATGATCTAATGATTGAGGGATAGAAATTTTAGCTTCTAAGATAGGATGTAAATCATAGCTACAAACATGGTAAAAGTGGAAACCACTGAGTAAAACTACAAGTGATGTTAGCGATGCGATTAATACATTGCCTATAACAAATTTTCGTTTAAAATAGACAGAGTATAACCATAAGGCATTGATAGATATTAAGTGAATAAATACATACCAAAAAGTATGGTAAAAAATACTTAGATGACAAGCAATTAAGAAGCCAATACCATTCAATATCCAATGCCAAATGATGGCTTTTCGTTTGGTAATATATTTCGTTACAATCAATTTGTCTGGACGATTGATTTTATCTGCTTTTACATCAAAATAATCATTTATGATATTTCCAGCACCTGCAATACATAGTGTCGAAATTGTTAACAAGAAAAAATTGAATTGCTCAAAGAGGATATCCACATTAATTTTACCTCCAATCGTGAAATAAAAAAAACGAACTGCATACATTGTTAAAGCAATGATGATAAGGTTTTTGACACGAATTAATCGAAGAAAATGAATCATTTTGCTAAGAATTTATATTCAGTTCTACGATTAGATTGGTGAGCTTTTTCAATTTCTTTAGGAGAAGTGATTTTAGCTAGTTGTTCGTCCGTTATTTTTGGCTGACTTTCACCATATCCTTTAGCCATAAGTCTCGATGCATCAATTCCTTGTTGAATTAAATAATCGCGAACTGAATTAGCACGACCTTCAGATAGTTTTTGATTTTCAATTGCATCCCCTCGAGTATCGGTATGACCACCAATTTCGATACGAATAGTTGTGTTTTTCGTTAGTAAATCGCGTAATTTATTTAGCTCCACAAAAGATTCTGGGCGCAATTCTGTTTTATTTAAATCAAAAAATACATTTGCAAGTACTACTGGAATATCACTACCAATTGGAACCATTTCGATATTCATATGAACCGCTTCTTGATCTTGACCTGGCAACATATTAAAGTTGGATGAGTAGAAGTTATAACCAGGGTAGGAAACACTCAACGCATATTCTTGATTGATTGGTAGGGAAACCAAAAATTCACCAGTCACCTGATCTGCTTCTGAGCGAATTACTTCTTTCCCAGTTTTAACATCCACTAACTGAAATTTACCAGGTATTGGTTTTTTGGTAGTAGCATCCACTACAAGACCTTCAAAATAAAGTGTTTTAATTGGTTGAACTGTTTTAGGCATTTCAAAAAAGTAGATATCTAAATCGCCAAATCCGCCTTCACGATCAGAAGCAAAGAATCCAATTTCACCATCAGGACTTACCATTAATGAATTTTCATCGTTTTTAGTATTGATCGGGTAACCTAGATTTACCGGTGTGGACCAATTTCCTTGTTCATCCATTCTAGATACAAACAAGTCTGAACCACCTAATCCAACGTGACCCTTTGAAGCAAAATATAGTGTTTTTCCATCAGGATGTATTAGTACAGATTCTTCTTCTTGAGGAGAATTGATCGTGTTTGGTAATTTTGTCCCGGGTCCCCAAGTACCATTTTCTTGAAGTGTTGAAACATAGATATCAGAACTTCTACTACCATTTGGCATACGAACTCCACGAATGAAATACAATGTTTTTCCGTCTGCTGATAGCGATGGTTGTGTTTCCCAATTTTGAGAGTTTGGAAGTCCAGGTAAATTCATCACTTGACCCCACGATGAACCTAATCGTTTAGTAATAAACATATCACAACTACCTCGACCTAATCGACCGGGACCATATTCACCAGCAACATCTGGACATGCAATAAAAATTAACGATCTTCCATCTGCAGCAATCGTTGGTGCACCTTCATTGTTTACGGTGTTGATATGACTAGGCATTGGTTCTGCTTTCGTCCAAGCGTTTCCTTTCAAATGAGAAATGTAAAAATCTTCTTGTTCTTTTTGAGGTCCAGAAACACGACTGTCTTTAATTCTACGTGTAAAAAGTATCGTTTTTCCATCGACAGTAATGGTAGGAAAATATTCAGGAGCTTCCGTATTGATTGCAGGTCCTAGATTGATAGGTTTAAAATTAGTTGGATTTTTCATCGATTCAATCGCAAAATAGGCAGATTGAATTTTTTGGTTTGCCATTGGTATGTTTTGAGGATTGGCTTGTTTATTTTTAGTGTACATTTCCAATGTTTGGATACATTTTTGATAATCACCTACCTCGAAATAAAGCATACCTAAAAAGAAATATGTACTTCCTGTACTGCTATGCATTGGATTGATTTGAATCGCTTTTTCATAATATTCAATGGCTAATTTTGAATTATTTGAAAATTCTGCAAATTCTCCCGCTGTCAGATATGCTTCCCAGAATGTTGGATCTTTTTCAATGGCTTTGTTCAAAATTTCCAATCCTAGTTTATAATTTTCACGACCATATTGGTCTTTATTGAGTCTCGGTGCTTCCATACCTTCTTCAAAGAGCGAAATCGCTTTTTTACTTTTGGAAGAGTACTTTTGTTGTGCAAAAGTCACCGAAGTAATAAGTAGTAAAAGAAATAATAATTTCATAAGTATCTTTTTTTAAGTCAGGTTGAACTATGTCTCCGTCAGGTTGAGCGAAGTCGAAACCTTACGGTATATCTAAATATTTATGTGTTTGCAAAGAAATTCTCCATTTAGGATTATTCTTTACATACTCAACGATTAAAGGAAGGTTTTTATTTTGTTTGGACCACTCTGTTTGCAAATAAAGTTTGCATGACGGGTTCACTTTTTCCGCATGTTTTTCTGCCCATTCAATATCAGAAGGATGAAAAATCACCACTTTTAATTCATCAGCTTTTTCATAGGCTTCAGGAATTGGGTCTTTGAATTTTTTTGGTGAAAAGCAGTACCAATCGATGTTTCCTTTCAATTCGTAGCAACCTGAAGTCTCGATTGCAACCTCATAATTAGCTGCATGTAATAAATTCACCAATTCGTTCAAGTCGTACATCGCGGGTTCACCTCCAGTAATTACAACAAATTCTGTTGGTGTTTTTTTTATTTCCTCTAAAATAGTGGATATAGGAAGTAATTTGTGTTTTTGTGCTTCCCAACTTTCTTTGACATCACACCATACACATCCTACATCACATCCAGCGATACGAATGAAATAAGCGGCACGACCGGTATAGTTACCTTCTCCTTGAATGGTGTAAAAATGCTCCATGATCGGGAGGGAAGAAGAAGAGATTAGTTGATTTGTGTCCATAAAGTAAAAATACGAAAAAAAGAGGTCGTAGGTTTCACTCTTTTTTTATTCAATGAAGTATTTTTAATTAGTATTTTAAAACAAAAAATTCATTTATATTTGTTTTTCAAAAAAGAAAACAATATTCCGATGGAAAAAGAAAAAAATAGATATTCAGACGCTGAATTACAGGAGTTTAAAGAATTGATTTTAGAAAAATTAAAAGAAGCTGACCACGATTATTCTTTATTGAGTAAATCACTTTCTTTGTCTGATGACCACGGAACAGATGATACAGGACGTACATTTAATATGATGGAAGATGGTTCAGAAACGTTATCTCGTGAAGAGGTTGCTCAGTTAGCAGCTCGTCAGGAACAATTTATTCAAAGTTTAAAAAA
>CANGOA010000026.1 GCA_947455255.1 Flavobacteriia bacterium
GTCCCGCACTTGGTGCAAAAGGGGTTAACATTATGGAATTCTGCAAGCAATACAATGCTAGAACGCAGGATAAGCCAGGAAAGGTTTTACCATGTGTTATCACTGTTTACAGTGATAAATCTTTTGATTTTGTTATCAAAACGCCTCCATCAGCGATCCAAATCATGGAAACAGTTAAACTTAAGAAAGGTTCGGCTATGCCTAACAAAACGAAAGTTGGTACAATGACATGGGATCAAGTAAAAACAATCGCAGAAGATAAAATGCCTGACTTAAACTGTTTTACAGTGGATGCAGCAATGTCTATGGTTGCTGGAACGGCAAGAAGTATGGGTGTAACTGTTAAAGGTGGTGATGCACCTAAAACTAAATAATGTAAAACATGGGAAGAATTTCTAAAAAAAGAAAAGAAGTTTTGGCTAAAGTTGATTTAGCTAAATCTTATACCTTAGTTGAAGCATGTGATTTAGTTAAGGTAATTACAACTACAAAGTTTGACTCATCTGTAGATATCAGTGTACGTTTAGGAGTTGATCCTAGAAAAGCTAACCAAATGGTTCGTGGAACTGTTGCTTTACCTCACGGAACTGGAAAGGACGTAAAAGTACTTGTACTTTGTACTCCTGACAAAGAAGCTGAAGCTAAAGCTGCAGGTGCAGATCATGTAGGTTTAGATGACTACATTGAAAAAATCAAAGGTGGATGGACGGACATCGACGTTATTATCACTATGCCTTCAGTTATGGGTAAAGTTGGTGCTTTAGGAAGAATTTTAGGTCCTAGATCTTTGATGCCTAATCCAAAAACTGGTACTGTAACTATGGAAGTTGGTAAAGCAGTTGAAGAAGTTAAAGCTGGTAAAATTGATTTTAAAGTTGATAAGTATGGTAACATTCACGCAGGTATCGGTAAAGCTAGCTTTACAGGAGATAAATTACGTGATAATGCTGCTGAACTAGTTTCTGCTTTAAATAAATTAAAGCCATCTGCAGCGAAAGGTACTTACATTAAAAGTTTGTACATTTCTTCAACTATGAGTCCTAGTATTCAAATTGATGCTAAATCTGTGTTAGCTTAAAAACTTAGTAATTATGACAAAAGAAGAAAAAGCTAAATACATAGACGATCTGACTGCAGAATTAACACAAGCTGGTGTATTCTATTTGGCAGATACTTCTGAATTAACTGTTGAAGTTATTAATAACTTACGTAGAAAATGTTTCCAATCTGGAGTTACTTTAAAAGTGGTAAAAAATACTTTACTTTATAAAGCAATGGAAAGAGTTGAAGGTATTGACTATGGACAATTATCTGAAGTACTTGCTGGACCAACATCAATTATGTTTGCAGAAGTAGGAAACGTACCTGCTAAAATTATTCAAGAATTCCGTAAAAAAAGTGCTAAACCTATTCTTAAAGGTGCATTTGTTGGTGAAGCTATCTTTATTGGAGATAATCAACTTGAAACACTTGCTAACATTAAGTCTAAAGATGAACTACTTGGTGAAATCGTTGGATTACTTCAAAGTCCTGCTAAAAACGTTATCTCGGCTCTTAAAGGTCAGGGTGGTAAAATTGCAGGTATCTTGAAAACGCTCGAAGAAAGAGCGTAATTATTATAATTAAATAAATTGTTTAAAATTTTAAAATAAAATAAAATGGCTGATTTAAAAAATATCGCGGAAACATTAGTTAACCTTACAGTTAAAGAAGTTAACGAACTTGCTACAATCTTAAAAGACGAGTACGGAATTGAACCTGCTGCTGCTGCTGCTGTTATGGTTGCTGGTGGTGCTGCTGGAGCTGGTGAAGCTGCTGAAGAGAAAACTGAATTTGACGTTATCTTAAAAGCTGGTGGACCTAACAAACTTGCTGTAGTAAAATTAGTGAAAGAATTAACTGGTAACGGTTTGAAAGAATCTAAAGATTTAGTAGATGCTGCACCTTCAACTTTGAAAGAAGGTATCTCTAAAGACGAAGCGGAAGCACTTAAAGCTGCTCTTATTGAAGCAGGTGCTGAAGTTGAGGTTAAATAATTTCGACTTAAATTATATAGGAAAGGCACTACTCTTGAGTAGTGCCTATTCCTATTTTTTAAAATGAGTGCAAATAAGAGTCCAATTTTCAATTAATTCTTTTAGCCTTGGCAACACCAACCAACAAATCGACAAGAATAAATTTTGCTTCAAGCAAAAATCCAATTGAATATCCTGATTTTCTAGATATTCAATTAAAATCCTTCCAAGAGTTTTTTCAATTAGAAACAACTCCAGAAAACAGAAATAGTGAAGGTCTTTTTAAAGTATTTTCTGAAAACTTTCCTATAACGGATACAAGAAATCAATTTGTATTAGAATTCTTGGATTATTTTATTGATCCACCGAGATATACTATTGACGAATGTATTGACAGAGGTTTAACTTACAGTGTTCCACTGAAAGCAAAATTAAAGTTATATTGTACTGACCCAGAGCATGAAGATTTTGAAACTATTGTTCAAGATGTTTATTTAGGTACAATTCCTTACATGACTCCGAAAGGATCATTTGTTGTTAACGGAGCTGAGCGTGTTATTGTTTCTCAATTACACCGTTCACCAGGTGTATTCTTTGGTCAAAGTCGTCATGCGAACGGTACTAAATTATACTCTGCTCGTGTTATACCATTTAAAGGTTCTTGGATTGAGTTCGCTACAGACATTAATAACGTTATGTACGCGTATATCGATCGTAAAAAGAAATTACCTGTAACTACACTTTTCCGTGCCATCGGATATGAAACGGATAAAGATATCCTTGAAATATTTGGATTAGCGGATGAAGTAAAAGTTACAAAAGTTAATTTGAAAAAATTAATCGGAAGAAAACTTGCTGCTCGTGTGTTAAAAACATGGATCGAAGACTTCGTTGATGAAGATACTGGAGAAGTTGTATCTATCGAACGTAACGAAGTGATTTTAGATCGTGAAACAATTATCGCTGATGAGCACATCGATTTAATTATCGATGCTGGAGTTAAAACGGTTATCCTACATAAAGAAGATGTAAATTCTGCTGATTTTACGATTATTTACAATACGTTACAGAAAGATACATCTAACTCTGAAAAAGAAGCTGTAGAGCATATTTATAGACAATTACGTAATGCTGAACCACCAGATTATGAAACTGCAAAAGGTGTATTCGAGAAATTATTCTTCTCAGATACTCGTTATGATTTAGGTGAAGTTGGACGTTTCAGATTAAATAAAAAACTAAAATTAGAAGATACAGAGACTTCTCGTGTATTGACTAAAAATGATATTATTTGTATTATCAAATATTTGATTGAGTTAATTAACTCAAAAGCAGATGTCGATGATATCGATCACTTGTCAAATCGTCGTGTTAGAACGGTTGGTGAGCAATTATATGCTCAATTTGGTGTTGGTTTAGCACGTATGGCTAGAACTATTCGTGAGCGTATGAACGTACGTGATAACGAAGTATTCACACCTATCGATTTGATTAACGCTAAAACGTTATCTTCTGTTATTAATTCGTTCTTTGGAACTAACCAGTTATCTCAATTTATGGATCAAACGAATCCATTATCTGAGGTTACTCACAAACGCCGTTTATCGGCTCTTGGACCTGGTGGTTTATCAAGGGAGCGTGCAGGTTTCGAGGTTCGTGACGTTCACTATACACACTATGGTCGTTTGTGTACAATCGAAACTCCAGAGGGACCAAACATCGGTTTGATTTCTTCACTTTGTGTTTATGCAAAAGTGAATAAATTAGGATTTATTGAAACACCTTATCGTGCAGTTGTGGACGGTAAAGTAAAATTAGATGAACCTGTTTATTTAACTGCCGAGGAGGAAGATGCTAAAATGATTGCACAGGCAAATGCTAATATTGACGATTCTGGAAAATTCTTAAATGATGTTGTAAAAGCACGTTTTGAAGGAGATTTCCCAGTGGTTAATCCTAAAAATCTTCATTTGATGGATGTTGGTGCAAATCAAATTGCATCTATTGCGGCTTCATCTATTCCTTTCTTGGAACATGATGATGCTAACCGTGCTTTGATGGGATCTAACATGCAACGTCAAGCTGTTCCATTATTAAAACCAAATTCTCCAATCGTTGGTACTGGTATCGAGCGTTTAGTTGCACGTGATTCTCGTGTGTTAATAAACGCTGAAGGAAATGGTACTGTTGAATATGTAGATGCAAATGAAATTGTTATTCGTTACGATTGGAATGAAGATGATAAATTAGTAAGTTTTGATAGTGAGACTAAACATTATGCATTAACTAAATTCCAAAAAACGAATCAAAGTACAACTATCAATTTGAAACCTATTGTTAAAAAAGGAGATAAAGTTGAAAAAGGTCAAGTTCTTTGTGAAGGTTATGCAACACAACAAGGTGAGTTAGCGTTAGGACAAAATCTTAAAGTAGCTTTCATGCCTTGGAAAGGTTACAACTTTGAGGATGCGATTGTAATTTCTGAAAAAGTAGTTCGTGATGACATTTTTACTTCTATTCATATCGATGAATATACTTTAGAAGTAAGAGATACTAAACGTGGTATGGAAGAATTAACTTCGGATATTCCTAATGTTAGTGAAGAAGCGACTAAAGACTTGGATGAAAACGGATTAATTCGTATCGGAGCTGAAATTAAAGAAGGTGATATCTTAATTGGTAAAATCACTCCTAAAGGTGAAACGGATCCATCTCCAGAAGAAAAATTATTACGTGCAATCTTTGGTGACAAAGCTGGTGACGTAAAAGATGCTTCTTTGAAAGCGGGTCCTTCATTAAGAGGTGTTGTTATTGGTAAAAAATTGTTTTCTCGTTCAGTTAAAGACAGAAAATCGAAAGCTCAAGATAAACCAATTCTAGAATCTTTAGATAGTGATTATGAAAAAGATTTCGCTTCTTTAAAAGAAAAATTAGTAGATAAATTAATAGGTATTTTAGGCGAGACAAAATCGAATGGAGTATTTAATAATTTTAAAGAAGAAATCATCAAAAAAGGAAGTAAGTTTACTCAAAGAGCACTTATTTCTATTGATTATTCTATTGTTAATCCTTCTAATTGGACAGTTGATGCGAAAGTGAATACATTAATCGGTCGTGTGATCCATAATTTTACCATTAAGGCTAACGATTTATTAGGTACATACAAACGTAAAAAATTCCATATTTCTGTAGGGGATGAACTTCCTGCAGGTATTATTAAGATGGCTAAAGTGTACATCGCTAAGAAACGTAAGTTGAAAGTGGGTGATAAAATGGCAGGTCGTCACGGTAATAAAGGAATTGTTGCAAACATCGTTCGTCAGGAAGATATGCCTTTTTTAGCTGATGGAACACCAGTAGATATCGTATTGAATCCATTAGGGGTACCATCTCGTATGAACTTAGGTCAAATTTATGAGACTGTTCTTGGTTGGGCTGGAGAAAAATTAGGTGTTAAGTTTGCTACTCCAATTTTTGATGGTGCTACTCCAGATGAAATTAATGAGTATACGGATAAAGCAGGAGTTCCTAGATCTGGTAAAACATATTTGTATGATGGAGGTACTGGAGACAGATTCCACCAAACTGCAACGGTAGGTGTTATCTACATGCTTAAATTATCCCACATGGTGGATGATAAAATGCATGCTCGTTCTATAGGACCATACTCTTTAATTACGCAACAACCATTAGGTGGTAAAGCGCAATTTGGAGGTCAACGTTTTGGTGAGATGGAGGTTTGGGCATTAGAGGCATTTGGTGCTGCTAATATACTACAAGAAATCTTGACTGTTAAATCGGATGACGTAATGGGTCGTGCTAAAGCTTACGAAGCGATAGTTAAAGGAGATAATATTCCAGAACCAGGTATTCCAGAATCATTCAATGTATTATTACATGAGTTGAGAGGTTTAGGATTAAATATCTCTATGGATTAATTCTCTAGTTGTTGAATTTGAAAACAAGCAATATATAATGGCTTTTAGAAAAGAAACACCAAAAAAACAAAGTAGTTTTAATAAAATCACTATTTCACTTGCTTCTCCAGAAATTATTCTGGAGCAGTCAAGTGGTGAGGTATTAAAACCTGAAACTATCAATTATAGAACATACAAACCTGAAAGAGATGGTTTGTTTTGTGAGCGTATTTTTGGACCTGTTAAGGATTATGAATGTCACTGTGGTAAATACAAACGAATTCGTTATAAAGGAATCGTATGTGACCGTTGTGGGGTTGAAGTAACAGAGAAAAAAGTACGTCGTGAGCGTATGGGACACATTTCATTAGTAGTTCCAGTAGCTCATATTTGGTATTTCCGTTCGTTACCAAACAAAATTGGTTACTTATTAGGATTACCTACAAAAAAATTAGATCAAATCATTTATTATGAGCGTTATGTTGTTATTCAAGCGGGTACTGCAACTCATTTAGATGGTGGTTTAATTAAATACTTAGATTTTTTAACGGAAGAGGAATATTTAGACATTTTAGAGTCTGATGTTGTTTCTAAAGATAATCATCACTTAGAAGATACAGATCCTAACAAATTTATCGCGAAAATGGGCGCGGAAGCTCTTCATGATTTATTGAAAGGATTAAATTTAGATGAATTATCTTTTAGCCTTCGTCATAGCGCAAATACTGAAACTTCAGTTCAACGTAAAAACGAAGCATTAAAAAGACTTCAGGTTGTTGAATCTATGCGTGAATCTCAAACACGTATCGAAAACAGACCTGAATGGATGATTGTAAAAGTTGTTCCTGTTATTCCACCAGAATTACGTCCTTTAGTTCCACTAGATGGAGGTCGTTTTGCTACGTCTGACTTAAATGACTTATACCGTCGTGTGATTATTCGTAACAATCGTTTGAAACGTTTGATTGAAATTAAAGCTCCTGAAGTTATCTTACGTAATGAAAAACGTATGCTTCAAGAATCTGTAGATTCATTATTTGACAACTCTCGTAAATCAAGTGCTGTTAAAACTGAATCAAACAGACCATTGAAATCGTTATCTGATTCATTGAAAGGTAAACAAGGTCGTTTCCGTCAAAACTTACTTGGTAAACGTGTGGATTATTCAGCTCGTTCGGTAATTGTTGTTGGACCTGATTTAAAATTACACGAATGTGGTCTTCCTAAAGATATGGCTGCTGAGCTATACAAACCGTTCATTATTCGTAAGATGATCGAACGTGGTATCGTGAAAACAGTAAAATCGGCTAAGAAAATCGTTGACAAAAAAGATCCTGTAGTTTGGGATATCTTAGAAAGCATATTGAAAGGTCACCCTGTATTATTAAACCGTGCTCCTACTTTGCACCGTTTGGGTATCCAAGCCTTCCAACCTAAATTAATTGAAGGAAAAGCAATACGTCTTCACCCATTAGTTACTACGGCATTCAACGCCGATTTTGATGGTGACCAGATGGCAGTTCACTTACCATTAGGTAACGCTGCAATTTTGGAGGCTCAATTGTTAATGCTTGCTTCTCACAATATCTTGAACCCTGCGAATGGAGCTCCAATTGCAGTACCTTCTCAAGACATGGTGTTAGGTTTGTATTATATTACAAAAGCACGTGTTTCTACTCCAGAACGTAAGGTAATTGGTGAAGGTGGAATTTTCTATTCTCCAGAAGAAGTTATCATTGCAAATAATGAGGGTAAATTAGAATTACATGCACCTATTAAAGTTAAAACATACGATTTAGATGAAAACGGTGTACCAACTTTAATGATGATTGATACAACATGTGGTCGTACTTTATTTAACCAACACGTTCCTAGAGAAGTTGGTTTCGTAAATGATGTATTAACTAAAAAAGCATTAAGAGATATTATCGGTAACGTATTAAAAGTTTCCGGAACTGCTCGTACTGCTCAATTCTTGGATGATATTAAAGAATTAGGTTATCACATGGCATTCAAAGGTGGTTTGTCGTTCAACTTAGATGATATTATCATTCCAAGTGAAAAAGCTGTTTTAGTCGGTAAAGCTGAAGCGGATGTGTTAGAAGTTATGAGTAACTATAACATGGGTCTTATCACTAATAATGAGCGTTATAACCAAATCATTGATATTTGGACACATACAAACTCACGTTTGACTGAAACATTAATGGATCAATTGAAAAATGATAACCAAGGATTTAACTCTATCTATATGATGTTTGATTCTGGTGCTCGTGGATCAAGAGAGCAAATTCGTCAGTTATCAGGTATGAGGGGATTGATGGCTAAACCACAAAAATCTGGTGCTTCAGCACAAGAGATTATTGAGAATCCGATTTTATCTAACTTTAAAGAAGGATTATCGATTCTTGAATACTTCATCTCTACACACGGTGCACGTAAAGGTCTTGCGGATACGGCTCTTAAAACTGCCGATGCTGGATATTTAACACGTCGTTTAGTAGATGTATCTCAAGATGTAATTATCAATCAAAATGATTGTGGAACATTAAGAGGATTGGTTGCAACTGCATTGAAGAAAAACGATGAAATCGTTGAACCATTATTAGATCGTATCGTTGGTAGAACTTCAGTTCATGATATTTATAATCCAGATACAAACAAATTAATTGTAAAATCTGGAGATATAATCACTCAAAATTCTGGCGAAGAAATTACTTCAGCTGGAATTGAAGAAGTTGAAATTCGTTCTGTACTTACGTGTGAAATGCGTAGAGGAGTTTGTTCTAAATGTTATGGAAATAGCTTATCTACACACCGTTTAGCACAAGAAGGTGATACAGTTGGGGTTGTAGCTGCTCAATCTATTGGTGAGCCAGGTACACAGTTGACGTTACGTACATTCCACGTTGGGGGTACTGCATCAAACACGACTGATATCTCTGATATGAAAGCAAAAGCGACAGGTTCGTTAGAAATTGATGAATTACGTACAATTGATTTAAAAACTGCTGATGGAGTTAAGAAAATTGTTGTAGGTCGTTCTGCTGAATTAAAAATCACAGATGATAATACAGGTATTGTTTTAATGTCTACAAACGTTCCTTATGGTTCTGAATTGATTATTGAGAATAATACAAAAATTAAAAAAGGTGATGTTATTTGTAAATGGGACCCTTACAATGCGGTAATCGTTTCTGAAGTTTCAGGTAAAGTTGTTTATGATAACGTTATTGAAGGTATTACTTACCGTGAGGAAGTCGATGAGCAAACTGGATTTACTGAAATCGTGATTATTGAATCTCGTGATAAAAAGAAAAATCCTGCTATTCACATTATCGACCCAAAAACAAAAGAGGTTTTAAGAGAATATAGTTTACCAGTTGATGCTCACGTTTCTGTAAATGAAGGCGATAAAGTTGAAGCTGGTGTTACTTTAGTGAAAATCCCACGTGTTTCTGGAAAAACAGGAGATATCACAGGAGGTTTACCACGTGTAACTGAGTTATTTGAGGCTAGAAATCCTTCAAATCCTGCTGTTGTATCTGAAATTGATGGTATTGCTGCATTCGGTAAAATCAAACGTGGAAATAGAGAAATCGTTATTACTTCTAAAACAGGAGAAGAGCGTCGTTATTTAGTTCCACTTTCTAAACATATATTAGTACAAGAAAATGATTTCGTACGTGCAGGTCAACCATTATCTGATGGTGCTATTACTCCAAACGACATCTTAAATATTGAAGGTCCAACGAAAGTACAAGAGTACATCGTGAATGAAATTCAAGAAGTATACCGTTTACAAGGGGTGAAAATTAATGACAAACACTTCGAGGTTATTGTACGTCAGATGATGCTTAAAGTTGAAATCGTTGATGGTGGGGACACTAAATTCTTAGAAGGTCAATCAGTTCATAAAGCTGACTTCATGGAAGAAAACGATGCATTATATGGTATGATGGTTGTAACAGATTCAGGTGATTCAGAAGAGTTACGTTCAGGACAAATTATTTCTTCACGTAAATTACGTGATGAGAATTCTCAATTGAAACGTGCTGATAAGAAAATAGCTGTAGCAAGAGAAGCTGTTCCTGCGACATCAACACCATTGTTGCAGGGTATAACAAGAGCATCTTTACAAACTCAATCATTTATTTCGGCTGCTTCTTTCCAAGAAACAACTAAAGTATTAAATGAGGCTGCTATTTCTGGAAAAGAAGATCATTTATTAGGATTGAAAGAAAATGTAATTGTTGGACACTTAATTCCAGCAGGTACAGGAACTCGTAAATTCCAAAAAATGGTTGTTTCTTCTAAAGAAGCATTAGAAGAGTTACAAGAAAATTAATAATACAAAACTCAAAAAGGGCTTATGAAAGTAAGCCCTTTTTTTATTTTAAAAAAGTATGGAAAATACAGAAAATCAAATTACCATTGAGTTAAGTGAAGAAACTGCTGCTGGAATTTACTCCAATTTAGCTATCATTACACATTCTAATGCTGAATTTGTGTGTGATTTTGTACAAATGTTACCTGGGATGCCAAAAGCACAGGTAAAATCTAGAATAATAATGACACCTAATAATGCAAAAAGATTAATGAGAGCATTGATTGAAAACGTACAGAAGTATGAGCATGCAATGGGAGTTATTAGTGAGGAAGATATTCCTGGAACACCTCCAATGAATTTTGGAACTCCAACAACACAAGCTTAAAATTATATTTTCTTCAATTTATCTTTTTTTGGCTATTAATATTGATTTTACCAATGTAAACGCCTGATTATTTTCCTGATTGGATTGCAAAATGATTGAAAATTTTATTTTAGAGAGGTTAAGCATCTTAAGTTTAACCTCTTTTGCTTTTATATAGTTACCAAACCTACTGAAATCCTTCACAAAGAACGTATTGTTGAGAAGTATTTATTTAAATGGTTAAATAATTAAGAATTCAATATTATTTTTGTAAAAAAGTTGGTTTACATGTCTGATCGTATAGCGCAAATAATAGCAGAAATTCGCGATAAATTTTATCACGCAAAGAACGAGTTGAAGCAATTCAAAGAAAAAAGTACTTTATTAGAAAATGAAGTTGCGTCTTTACAAACTAAACAATCAGAATTAGCGACAGTAATCGTTGCTAAACAAGATTTTATAGATACATTACATCTTGAAAATCTTGAGCTAAAAAAGCAATTAGAGGAAAAGATTTTATTGTTAGAAGAACAATCATCCATAGTTGTACAAGAAGTTAATCATGATGATCTGATTAATGATTTAGTGAAAGAGATAGATACATGTATTAGTCAATTAAAAAAATAGTCATGAGTAAATTGTCGTTAAAAATAACTCTTGCAGGAAGAACATATCCCTTAACTGTGAATGAAGGTGAGGATGAAAAAATCTTGAAGGCTGCTGAAGATATTAACCGTGCAATAAAATTGTTGCAAGAAAATTATGCGGTGAAAGATATGCAGGATTTATTAGCAATGACTGCTTTACAATTAGCTACAAAAGGTGCCAATGCGCCAGCACAGACAAACCAACATAATGAATTAGAAAATGTGGAACTTTCTTTAGAAATGTTACTAGAGGATCTAAACAAATTGTAGTATTAATCGCCAATAAGTTGGTTTATTATCAAAAAAAATGAGTGTAGAGGATATTTTATTAGGGAGTTTGATTGGATTGATTACAGGAGGAGCAGTAGCTTTTGTAATTCAAAATATCGTACTAAAAAAGAGAACAGCAAAAATTTTAGCAGATGCTGAGCATGATGGTGAAGCTTTGAAAAAAGATAAAATACTTCAAGCTAAAGAACGTTTCTTAAAATTAAAAGAAGAGCACGAAGAAGTAATTAAAGATCGTGAACGTAAAATGCAATCAAATGAAGATCGTTTCAAAGCAAAAGAGAAAGTAGTTTCACAAAAAACAGAGGAATTAGCTCGATCTGAGAAAGAGATTGAAAAATTAAAAGCAGAATTAGATACGAAACTTACTTCAGTAGAAGTTAAAAATCAAGAATTAGAGAAAACTCAACAAAAACGTGTTGCTGAGCTTTCTAGAATTAGTGGAATGACTGTAGAAGAAGCAAAAACACACATGATGGAAGCATTGGTTGATGAAGCACGTACTCAAGCAATGGTTCACATCAAAGACATCACTGAAGAAGCTAAATTAAACGCGAATAAAGAAGCTAAAAAAATTGTAATACAAACTATTCAACGTGTAGCAACAGAACAAGCAGTTGAAAATGCAGTTTCTGTGTTTAACATTGAATCTGATGAAGTTAAAGGTAGAATTATTGGACGTGAAGGACGTAATATTCGTGCATTAGAAGCAGCAACGGGTGTAGAAATTGTTGTAGATGATACACCTGAAGCGATTATTTTATCTTGTTTCGATCCAGTACGTCGTGAGATTGCTCGTTTATCTTTACATCAATTAGTTTCCGATGGACGTATACACCCTGCTAGAATTGAAGAGGTGGTAGCTAAAACTAAAAAATCGTTAGAAGAAGAAATCGCAGAAACAGGTAAGAGAACTTGTATCGATTTAGGAATACATGGATTGCACCCTGAATTAACACGTATGGTAGGTCGTATGAAGTATCGTTCTTCGTATGGTCAGAATTTATTACAACACTCACGTGAGGTAGCTAATATGTGTGCTATTATGGCTGCAGAATTAGGATTAAACGTGAAGGTTGCTAAAAGAGCTGGATTATTACACGATATAGGTAAAGTTCCTGATGAGGAGCCAGAATTGCCACACGCAATCTTGGGTATGAAATTGGCTGAAAAATATGGTGAAAAACCTGATGTTTGTAATGCGATCGGTGCTCACCACGACGAAGTCGAAATGACAACGTTAATAGCTCCAATTGTACAGGTATGTGATGCTGTATCAGGTGCTCGTCCAGGTGCTCGTAGAGAAATCGTTGAGTCATATATCAAACGTATAAAGGAACTAGAAAGCTTAGCATTATCGTATGATGGTGTAACTAGTGCTTATGCAATTCAAGCAGGTCGTGAGTTACGCGTATTGGTGGAAGCTGAAAAAGTAACCGATTTAAAATCAGACGAATTATCTTTTACAATTTCACAACGTATTCAAACTGAGATGACATATCCTGGGCAGGTAAAAGTGACCGTGATTAGAGAAAAACGTTCTGTGAATTACGCGAAGTAAGGTTGAAATCAAAGTATTATGTTAGGGGGTAGTCCGTTTTTTGAAATTGGTGATTTTTTTCGTGTTGTTAAACGTAGAAAAAAAATTATTCTGTTACTATATATCCCTGTAATTATATTTTCCATTATACTAATAAAGGATAGAAAAAAGGCATATGAAACTAAGTTTACAATAAATAATTCTGGACCATTAATTGATGCACAAACACTAAATGATAATTTTATTGTCTATTATTCAAACATTTTAGAAAATAATAATAATACTGTTTATAAATATTTGAAGGATATACAAATAAGACATTCAGAAGATTCAATTTATACAGTTAATTTAAAAGTTTATAACATCAAAGTTGTAAATATATTAGTTAACAAATTAATTGTTTTTTGCAATCAAAACCCGAATACAATAAATTATATTAAAACACAAAAGCGTAAAAGAATTGAATTATTAGAATTAACAAAAAGGCAACTATCCAATTTACATTCATTAATTAAATTACATGAATCAGATAAAAATAGTTTGACTTCAACATTTCATTTTAATATTTTTAATGATATTGCAACATTAGAAGAAAAAATAATTGATTTAAAAGCTGAAGAAAAAGAAAATATAGGCTTTTATATTTCTATTGAACCTACAATTCCAAACCACCCTAAAGGAGCTAATTTTATTGTTTTATCATTAATATTAATAGTTTCAGAATTATTATTAATTATGGTTTTTGTTTTCTTTTTTGATAAGTTTATTTCAATAGTAAAAGTTGAATAGAACTGTTTTTTATTTTTTTACGATAGTATTTTGAGTCATAAAAGGTTGATTTCTAATTTCTTTTCATTATCTATTTTACAAGTAGTTGGATTTATCATACCTTTTTTTATTGTGCCATATTTAATTGCTCAATTAGGAGTATCAAAATTTGGTATTATAACTTTATCGCAAGCAGTATTATCTTATTTCATTGTTTTCTCTGATTATGGGTTTAATTTAACAGCAACAAGAGAAGTTTCGATAAATCAGACTAATCATAACAAACTACAAGAGATATTTAATGTCGTTATTACAACGAAACTGCTTTTAAGTTTTGCATGTATTTTTCTCTTTTTTATTTTGTTTTTATTTCAAAGTATTAGAAGTGAATTTCTATTAATACTCTTTACAATTCCTATGTTAATTGGACAAATATTATTTCCAATATGGTTTTTCCAAGGGGTGGAACATATGAAATATATTACTTACCTAACTACAATATCTAAGGTTGTTTTTACACTATTAGTTTTCATTTTTATTAATGAACCAGAAGACTACATTTATGTGAATTTACTGAATGGACTAGGGAGTGTTTTATCAAGTCTAATAAGTATATGGTTTATAAAGAAAAAATTTAATTTACAATTACATTTTTCATCTTTAAAGGATGTGTTTTTTGAGTTAAAAAATGGTTGGCACATAATGATTTCAAGTTTGTCTATAAATGTTTATACAAATTCAAGTATTATAATTTTAGGATTTTTTGTTTCCCCAATAATTCTTGGCTATTATAGTATTGCTGAAAAAATAATGATGGCCATTCGCCAAGTATTATCAGTTTTTTCACAAGTCATATATCCTCATATATGCAAACTGGCTAAAGATAGTCACACAGAAATGGTACGGTTTTATATTAAGTTTTATATTCCTTTTTTAATTTTTATAGTACTTAGCTGTATTAGCGTATTTATTTTTTCTGTGGAAATTGCAAGTTTCTTTACCAATGAAAATATAATTTTTATATCTAGGTTGATTAAAATCATTTGTTTTGCACCGATTATTACTTGTTTGAATATTCCTTTTGATAGGACACTACTTGCTTATAATTTAATAAAGGATTATAGTATTATCATTACTATAGGTTCAATTATCAGTATTGTATTAAGCTTTTTGTTTTCATATTTATTTCAAGCAACTGGTACTGCGATTGCAATTCTGTGTACAGAAACGTTTATAATGATTGGGCTTCTTATTATGCTAGAATCAAAGCATAAACAAATTTCTTTAATCTTTAAGAAATAAAGATAATTTACAAGCTTGTTGAAAGCCAGAATCCCTTTTTTAACATTTTCAACTGAAGAAGAATTAATTTAAAAGTATAGTTTTAATAACGTTTAAATAAGTTTTTAGCACATCACTTGCTTTGGTTTTATATTCATTGCTTTTTGTTGGATTGTTTGAGTAAACACTAAACATATTTATAGAGCGATAAAGTCCAAAGAACCAGAGGAATGATCTTATTGAAAGTGCAGAAAGTAATAATATTTTAAATATCACATAGGTACTAGTTTTCTCGTATTTTTTAAATACATAATTGAGATTTTTGTAATAGTTACTAAATGAGAAAATTATGTTCTTCTGAGATGAGCTACCACCTAAATGAATAATTTCTGCTTTAGGAAAATAAACTGTTTTCATTGAATTTGAATTTAATTTGTATCCTAATTCACAATCTTCATGATAAAAGAAAATCTGTTCATCTAACATTCCTATTTGAAGTAATTCTTTTTTTCTAATTAAAAGACAAGCGAGAGTTAAGTAATCTATAATTCGTTCTTCATCAATATTATTTAACATAAATGAAGGTAACTTAGATTTATTGAAAAACAATTTTAATAATTTACTGTTTTTAAATTTTACAATGTAAAAAGATAGACCTGTTAGATTAAAGAATGTTTTAAATGGATTTGGGAAGTCAAACCAAGATCTTTGGGTTGTTTTGTCATAGTTTAATAATTTAGGACCTACGGCAGTTATTTTATTGTTTTTTCTTAGAAAATCTATTAATAAATCAATTGAATTTTCTGAAACTATAGTATCACTATTTAGAAACAAAATAAATTCTCCTTTTGCGATCTTTACACCAAGATTATTTGCATTAGAAAATCCTAAATTTTTTTCATTTTTTAATATTATTACCTCCTTATATTTTTCTGAAATCATTTCAACACTGCCATCACTTGATGCATTGTCACTTACTATTATTTCAAAAGTATTTAAAGTTTTACTTTCATAAATTGAATTAATACATTGATCGATTAGAATTTTTGTATTAAAATTTACTATTATAATAGAAATGATAGGTTTTTCGTTTGTCATTACATCAGTTTTTGATTCCATTTAATATACCTTTTATTGAACTTTTTATTTTAGCAATTTTATTGTCATCGACTAAAATAATTTGTAAAAATGATATAAAATAAAAAATATTTTTTTTGATTACCCATTTTGGATATTTAATAAAATAGCGTTTAGAAATAATAACATTGTTCCTAGCCATGTAATAACGCCTTAATATACTGTGATTCGTACTATTTATTTTAACTCCAAATAATGAAATGGTTTTTAATTCTCCGATTTTGTGATTAAACCCAACATCTGTACAAAAGTATGTTTTGTACCCTTTTTCGATTATTCTAAGACAATATTCAAGGTCTACACAGTCTATAAAAAAGTCGTCTAAGAAAGCCCCAATTTTGTTGTATGTTTTATTGTTAAGAATACTTCCAGATGTAATTATTGTATCAATTTCGATGAATTTATTTTTCAATTCCACTTGTTGTTTAACAAATCTACTCGCATTGGTATCATAGTTTACACCTATTAGAGCTATTTTTTCTTTGTCATCAACATATTCATAGCAATTTTGTATCGACTCTAAAATACTCTCGTTTGGAAGACTATCTTGATCAAATAATAAAGTCCAATTTTTATTTTTTTGAATTGAAGATTCTACTCCTTGATTTAAAGCTTTAGCAATTCCTAAATTTGAATTGTTTATTATTAATTCAACATTTGATTTTAGTTGTACATCAGATAATATTTTTTTACTTTCTTCAGTTGTTGAATTATTGTCTACAATAGTTATCGGAATTTGATTATCAAAAATCGATATTAAGTCAATGATGTTAGACGTTGGATTAAAACTAACTATTACAATAGCAATGGTATCTATAGTTGGAGGATTAATATCTGTGTGGTTTTTCATTTAGTGTAATAAATTTATATGAAATAACGATAGTAATAACATTGCAAAAGATGTGCAAAATACGATTAAAGCTCCATATTTTTTTTCATTATCTCGTAATATATATAACACAAAAGGAATCAAGATTACTTCAACAATTGCATATAAATCACTTATTCTAAATGCAAATGTTGGAATTTTAGAGAAAGAAAGAAATAAAAAAACTGATAAAACATACATTTTAATTAATAATACGGAATATTCGTTTTTAGATTGAAAATATTCCCATTTCCATAATAGTAAAAAACAAAGTACACATCTAAATATATTCCAAACTCCAAACGGATTAACTGTTTGTTTATCAGATAGATATTTATATGTTTCGAATTTCATTGAAAAAGATTCAATTGGAATATATTCTAATATAGATAATGGATTTAAAGGAGAAAAATGTATAATGTAAGCGAGGGGTATTAGGTAATAAAAAACTTTTGAGATTGAATTTTTATTTAAAAATAGTAGAGGAAGAATAAATAAAGTTGAGTAATGGAATAGAGTTCCAATACATATTAAAGCTAAAAACTTAAAAATATTAGATTGTTTTAACGGTTTAATACTTAGTAAAATAAAAGCTGAGGCTACACCAACTCGAATTTGAGTCATTTCTTGAATTATATAGAAGTAAGAAAAATACACTAAGATTGAGTATAACCAAAATTCTGTAAGTTTACTTATAGCTATACATTTTAATGTTACTCCAATAATTGAAAAAAATAATATTAATAGTGTAATATTAGAATTTAAATAGTTAATCAAATATGTTATATAATAAAAAGTAGGTTCAATATTTACGTTAATTCCATTTGAAATTTTATCAAACATCATTTTATATGTTTCATAATCATTATCAATGTTTTCCCTAAGTCCTGCAAATAATATTAGGATAAATACGACGAAAAATCCCACATAATATTGTTGTTTTATATCAATTAGACAAAGGATGCATAAGAGAAAGAATATTATAAAACACAAGGACATTCTTTATTGAATAAGTTTCAATTTTTTTGTGATTTTTTTATAAGATTTCGCTTTAAAAAAGACTGAAAAACTTCAATGCAAATGTAATGATAAAATAAAATATAATCATTTTGAAATATTTATATTTGTTCTATTTACATACAATTACTATAAATAAGAATGAAGGTTAGTATAATTACAGTTTGTTATAATAGTAAAGAGCATATAAAAGATGCAATAGAATCTGTGCTAAATCAATCTTATAAAGACATAGAATATATTATTATTGATGGAGCATCAACAGATGGGACGGTCGAAGTTATCAATTCTTATAATGATAAGATTTCAAAGTTTGTTTCAGAAAAAGATAATGGAATTTATGATGCTATGAATAAAGGATTAGCATTGGCTACAGGTGAAATTGTTGGAATAATCAATTCAGATGATTTTTACATTGATAATACAATAATTGAATCTATTGTAAACGAGTTTAAGAAATCAAATATTGATGTATTATTTGCGGATTTGATTTTTGTCGATAGAGAAAATATTGAAAAACAAGTTCGTTATTGGAAGTCAAAAGAATATGTTGAAGGTTCTTTTTTTAAAGGTTGGCATCCTTCTCACCCTACTTTTTTTGTAAAAAATGAGTTTTATAAACGATTTGGATTGTTTAGAACTGAATTAAAATTAGCTTCTGATTTTGAGTTAATGTTACGTTTTATTGTAAAACATGGAGCAAAGACTTTTTATTTTAATAAAGCATCTGTTAAAATGAGAATGGGGGGGGCATCAACAAAAGGTTTTGACAACTTTATAAAACAAAACATGGAAGTTTATAAATCTTTTAAATTGAATAATCTTAAAGTATCTATTTTTTATCCAGTTTTACGTATTGTTCCTAAAATTTTACAATTTTTGAAGCGATCTAATTGATTTTCTTTGAATTGTAATTTAATAATATAGCATTAAATAATGCATAGAATTCTACACCTGCTTTGGATTCTAACATGGATTCAACAAGCATGTTTGTGACCATTAAAAAAATAAAATAGGTATACAATGCGTTATGATTTCGGATTGAAATAATTGTTGGATATAGAAACGAAACAATAAAGATTAAACCACCAGTAATTCCGAATAATATGAAAAATTGTAAGTATTGATTATGGCAATTGTTTTCATTTTCTACACCATGAAAAAAATTTGCCTTTTTATATTGTTTCATTAATTCATCTTTAATATCACCTGTACCCACTCCAAACGTTAAGTTTTTTACTAGTATCTCTTTTCCGGATTTCCAGATTTCTACTCTCGAATTTGAGGACCCATTGGTTTCACTGGCACTCTTTGGGCCTGATGCAAGTTCATGCTTCGCTTGTTCAAATCTTGATAAAGCGACTATGTCATTTTTGAATAGAGAAATTAATATTAATACAATGGCAGCAATAGAAACAAGCACAAGAGAAAGTAATACTTGTTTCTTAAATAGTTCCTTAATTGATAGATAGATTAACGCTAAACCTGATATAATAATTCCAGCTTTGGAAGAAAGTGCAAAAATACCAAATATGAAAAATAAGCTAATCGAGATATTTATGAATAAGTTGGTTTTATAATTTGCATTGTTTTTATCGATTTCTGATATTTTGTAAAAAAGGTAAACAGTGTTAAATCCTAAATAAAGTGAGAAATAACTAGGGTGCATGAATCTTGAAAATTCATTATAGAAAAGCACTGTTGGACTATTAGTTACATAAAATCGATAACTAGCACGAATAAAACAGATGCTTAGCGCTAGAATATTACCAAGTGTAAAAAATTTGAAAATATAATTTTGATTTTCACTGGTTAATTTTTTTTCTGAAAAAATAACAAATGGAATAATAAATAGAGGTAGTTTGATTTCTAAATCTAATGAAGCATATTTAAAATTACTGGTATAAAGTAATCCAATAAGATGAATAAGGTAAATAGATAGGGTTAAAATTGCTACTTTATTTGTGAAAAGGTCTTTTAATTTTGAAGAAAGCTTATGCTCTTTGTCTATAAAAAAAAATAAAAACAATATTATACCAACTACAGATGAAATATTATTTCTGAATGGAAGAAATAGAAGGGAAATGGCTATTAGAAGGATGTAATTTTTAGATCTATCTTTAAAGTTGAAGGAAAATGTCATCTGACTTTAATCTTGATTATTTTATATTTAAACCACGAAGTTACAAAATCTATTTATTTCTATTAATTTTACTTTTAATAATGGTTATAATTAGTTTCAAACCATTAATTTTCGATATCAGATGGTTTTATATCTAATTTTAGCTGGTCTTTTTTCTTATTTATTGACCTATTTTACGCGTAAAGTTGCCATTAAAAAGGCAATGATGGATTTGCCAAATGAGCGAAGTTCACATAGTGTTCCAACTCCAAGAGGAGGAGGTGTTGCAATTGCCTTGACGTGGTTTATTAGCATATCCTTTTTGTATTATTTTAACCAAATTGAGAAATCTCTTTTTTTTGCTTTAATCACAGGATTATTATTGTCAATCATTAGTTTGATAGATGACATTTATACGCTTAAAAATAAACCTCGTTTGTTCGTTCAAGCATTAGTCGCAGGTTTGGGACTTTATTTTGTTGGGGGATTCAACCAGGTAGATTTAGGGTTTGTAATGATTACAAATAGTTTAGTTCTGAATTCTTTTGCTTTTATTACGATTGTATGGTTTATAAATTTATTCAATTTTATCGATGGCATTGATGGTTATGCTAGTTCAGAATCAATTTTTGTTATTGCTACCTTGTATTTTTTTACCGGTGAAAGTTTTTTATTGTTTTTGTTAATGGCGTTAGTTGGTTTTCTACCATGGAATTGGGATAAGGCTAAAATTTTCATGGGAGATGTTGGAAGTACATTATTAGGTTATACGTTAATTATTCTTTTGTTCTATTATCATAATCAATCGCAATTGTCAATTTTTGAAGGGCTGATTCTTACTTCTTTATTTTGGTTTGACGCTACATATACACTAATTAGAAGGTTTATTAATAAGGAAAATATTGGTCAAGCTCATCGCAAGCATGCTTTTCAACGTATTGTACAATATGGTTTTAGTCATCAAAAAACCGTATTATATGGAATGGGTATTAATTTTATTTTATTTTATATTGTTTTATTGACCAAACAAATGCATGTTCTGGATATAATAGGATTGTTTGGTTCGATACTATTATTATTTACAATCCTATTTTTTGTAAATAAAAAGAAAGCTTTTTAGAATGTCAAGTTCATCTGATTTTTTCGATTCTGTTTTTCAGGTGGTTAAATTGATTCCTAAAGGAAGAGTAACTTCTTATGGAGCAATAGCAACTTATTTAGGAGCAAAGAAATCAAGTCGCGTAGTAGGTTACGCCATGAATGCTTCTCATTCAATTCCTGGGATTCCTGCACATCGCGTTGTCAATCGATTGGGATACTTGACCGGGAAGATGCATTTTTCCAATCCAGATGAAATGGAGAAATTGTTGGTAAAAGAAGGTGTAATTGTCAAGGACGATTGTATTGTAAACTTTAAGCAATTGTTTTGGGATCCTTCGATTGAATTAGAATTGTAATTCTTAAATTCGTTGCATGATACTTGTAACTGGTGGTACCGGACTTCTAGGAAGTCATTTAATTCATAATTTAGTAAGTGCCGGAAAAAGTGTACGTGCTACTTACCGTGATTCAAAGCGTATCGAAAAAGTAAAGTCACTTTTTTCTTTTTATAATACACCTTTTGAAGTTTTTCAGTCCATTGAATGGGTGGAATGCGATGTATTGGATGTTGTGACTTTAGAAGAAGTGATGACAGGTTGTGAAGAAGTATATCATTGTGCTGCAATGGTTTCTTTTCAAAAGAAGGATTACCAAACCATGTTGCGCATCAACAAATATGGAACTGCAAATGTTGTGAATATAGCGATGGGATTGGGTGTTAAACGTTTTTTACATGTTTCATCGACTGCGGCTGTTGGGAAAACACCGATGGATCAAATGGGATATCGTTCGGTTGTTGAATCCAACAAATGGATAACTGATGATAATCATTCAGGTTACGCGATTTCAAAATACCTTTCTGAAAATGAAGTTCGGAGAGGGATTGAAGAAGGGCTAAACGCGGTAATCATCAATCCAAGTGTGATTATTGGTCCGGGCGATTGGAATGAGAGTTCATTATCTATTTTCCGAACGCTTTCCAAAGGGTTGAAATTTTACACTTTAGGAGCAAATGCGTTTGTAGATGTACGAGATGTTGTTTTTGCAATGACGCAACTTATGGAGCGACCAGAATCGTTTAAACAAAGTTATTTGTGTACAGGATCAAATGTTACGTTCAAGCAGTTGTTTGATGTTGCAGTAAAGCAAATGAATCGAAAAGCACCCTTCTTGGTTGCTAAATCTTTTTTAAGTGGTTTGGCTTGGAGAGTTTCTTGGTTGTTGAGTCTAGTGACAGGACATCAAACGGTGACGAAAGAATCTGCAAGTAGTGCGCAAGCTAAAGTCACCTACGATAGCTCGAAATTAAAAAAAGTCTTAGATTTTGAATTTAGAAGTCTTGAAGATACAGTGAGACATGCGGTTGAAGGGAGGTTAATGAAGTAATTTTTCAATGTGAAAATGTAGCAATGGAAAATTGACAATGATAAAATTGATAATTAGATGTTGAAAAAGATTAAAAATAAATATGTAAAGCTTTTGATATTTGTAGCTTTTTGGTTTGTTTGTTTCACTTTGACTGATTTTCTAATTGAAAGCGAACTCAATATTCGTAAATGCGCGATAATTAGTATTCCAACCTCTCTTTTTTTATATTATCAAAATTCTAAACAAAAAACTAGTGATGAAAAGTAAATATAAACCTTTACTTATTCAATTTCAAATTTTATCGGTAATATAAATTTTTGTTTCTTTCGTTTAAAATTTGGCGATTCGCTTACAACTCTTATTGCTTCTTTTTTATATTCTTCTAATTCACTTTCTGAGCATGGTCCTCCTTCGATTCTGTGAATTTTGACGTTTGTTACTATACCTTCTTTTGTTGTTTCAAATTGAACGAAAACTGTTAATGGTATTGTATCATTAATATTATTATCTTGACAATGAGTGATGTCAGAAATGAAAAGTAAAAATAATAAAGTTAATAATCGTATCATTGTTAGTCTTTTGTCTAAAATCTCCCAGTCTAAACTAACACGTCTTCAAAATCTCATCAATATAATTCAAGATAGGTTCTTTCCCAAATTTTGATTCACTAGAGGTTGCAAATACTGGTGGTAATTCTTCCCACTGTTTCAACATTTCCTTTTTATAACTCAAAATATTTTTTTGTTTTTCAGAAGAAGATAATTTGTCTAACTTCGTGAAAACCATGGAGAAAGGAATTTCTTTTTCTCCGCACCATCCCATAAATTCAAGATCGATATTTTGAGGTGGTAACCTAGCATCTAACAATACAAAGGTGTTTAACAAGGTTTTACGTTGTGTTAAATATGCTGCAATAAATTCTTCCCATCCATGACGTGCTTTTTTAGAAGCTTTTGCAAATCCATATCCTGGTAAATCGACCAAATACCATTCGTTATTGATTTCAAAATGGTTGATTAACTGTGTTTTTCCAGGTGTTCCTGAGGTTTTTGCTAAACTTTTTTGGTTAGTCAACATATTGATTAACGATGATTTACCAACATTAGATCTTCCGATAAATGCGAATTCTGGTTTGTTGTCGTCAGGACAAAGTTTGTGGTCTGAGTTACTTACTTTGAATGTTGCTGTTTTGATGATCATAAGGGGATGTTTTTGAATCACAAAGGTACAAAACAAAAGCTTTATTATTAAAATTCGTCCATTTATTTAATTGTAATTATTTATTTTAAAACATTGTTAATCAGTTGTTTTGTGTTATTTTAATTTAAGTTTAAAATATATATATTTAATTCCATTCGATATTTGATAAATTTATTTTATATTGTATCTAATTATTAGTCAGTATTATAAGTTTGTATGCAATATTTTATTTCATTTTTTTTAATTCTAATATCTTTTAGTTTCAATGCGCAAAATTTACCGCTTTGGAATGGAGAAACTACTAAAATACATACGTGTCAATTAGATTATGGAGTTGCAGATAGTTTACATGCATTTTCAGGGAAATGGTGTTTTGATGCAAATCCAGATAATTGGCATACTCCAAGTATAAGTTTAACTTGTCAAGATACTTGGCGAAGTGATATTTCTCGTTTTGATGAAATGTGGTTTTACATTAAGGCCTCACAATTAGGTCATTCTACACATGTTTTTTGTACTGGTTGGCCTTATATTGGGAATAAAGTAAATGTTACTTCATTTATTGAAGGAGGGGAAATAGATACCATCTACAAACTTGTAAGAATTCCGATAGATTCATTAAAGACAAAGGATTTTTCTCTTCAAAATGTGGAGAATATTCAATTCGATACTTCTGGAGTTCCGAATCTACATTTCTATGTTGATCAGTTTGTTGCGATGGATTTAACGCCAATTAAAGCAGATTCTATTAAAACATTGTCTAATCAAGCAATTAAAATTTCTGTAAGTGATAAGTATGATACTGTAGCTGTAAAAAAGTTATCTAATTATTATATTTCTAGTACAGAAGATGTAGATTTTTCTTTAGGTAAACAGCCGATAAAAGTTGGGATGCATTATTATGTGTATGATTTTGCGGATAATGGTCCTTACCCAAAAATGCATAACGAGCTTTTTCTTCAATTTGATAAGAAATTAAAAAATGGAAAATCCTATACCCTTTCTATCTTGAATATTAAAGATCTGGCAAATAATGATTTTAAAACTGAACAGAAATTTACATTTGTTTTTGATGACACGAAAGATGTCAATCACTCGGTGAAGGTGAATCAAGTTGGGTATTTACCAATAAGTCCAAAGTTCGCATATGTTGGAAATTATTTAGGAGGAGCTGGACCAATGGAGTGTAATCCAAAAACGTTCGAGATTAAGTCGTATGACGAACATAAAACAGTATATGTTGACACCCCAAATTTTAAAGCGTATGATCCATTAAGTGGTGAAAAAGTGTATGAATGTACCTTTACCAATTTTACAACTCCAGGTAAGTATTATTTATATGTTCCTGAAATTGGAAGGTCTTACAATTTTAAAATCGACTCAACTGTTTACGACAGTGTTTTTTACACTACAGCTAGGGCTTTATATTACCAGCGATGTGGTACAGCTTTGGTGGAACCCTATAGTGACCCTAGATTTAAACATGCTGCATGTCATTTATCGGATGGAATCATACATTCAAGTTGTAAGGATGCATCTACCTATAATAATGAAGTAATTGGTTCCGAGATGCACATGCCAGGTGGAATTCATGATGCAGGAGATTATGGCCGATATATCCCTTCAGCTTCCACGTTGTTGTATGATATTTTTATTTCTTATGAAATGTTTCCTTCTAAATATTATGATAATGAATTGAATATTCCAGAAAGTGGAAATGGTGTGCCTGACATTTTAGATCAGGCGAAATGGGAGATAGATTGGTTTAAGGAGATGCAAGCACCAGATGGAGGCGTATATTTTAAGGTTAATACAAGTGATTGGCCGTCCACTCTTCCTGAGTTTGATAAAGCTCCTTTGTATTTAGCTCAAAAAACGACATTTAGTACTGCTATGTATTCAGCAATCATGTCCATGGCTTATCGAAATTTTAAGAGTTATTGGCCAGAATATGCGGATACATGCTTAGCTCGGGCGATTCGTGCGCATAATTTTTTAGAAAGACACAAAACTGCTGATCCAGTAGGTGGTTTTAATGAAAATCCTACGGGTATTGGTGGAGGGACTTTGGGTGACCCTGAGGGTGATTTAGATGAAAGAGCTTGGGCATCTGCAGAGCTGTACAAAATTACAGGAGAAAAAAAATACGATAGTTTATTTGCAATTTATTGGGCTGCTCATCCTCCATATTGGGGTTGGAATACTTTTCAGCAGCATCAGCATAATGCATCTATTGCGTATGCTACGACAAAGTTTCCGGTTGATTCAACGATTATAAAAGCCTATTTACAAGGTTTGTTAATTACAGTAGATTTTGGTTTGATACCTCAAAATAATAGTAATGTATATCAAAATGCATTTCGTTCAGATGTGTTAGCTTGGATAGGATGGGGGGCATTTGCACAATCGTCTCGTTATTCTTACACTTTTTTACAAGCATATTATTTTTTTGGAGATAAAAAATATTTAGATTATGCTAAAATTAATCTCAATTCGCAATTAGGTGCAAATCCTCAAGATATGTCCTATATCACGGGTGTTGGTTCTCGTTATCCAATGGATCCTTTACATAATCAATCTCGTTTTGATACGATTAAAGAACCTATACCAGGGCTTTCATTATACGGACCGAATAGTCATTTAAGTTTTGCAAATCCTTACGATGCAGTGGCGCAAGGGACTTCTTATTTGTATCCAGATGGATCCCAAGAGGATAGGTCTTATCCAATTTTAAGACGTTTTTATGACAATCATGAAAATGTAGCGATGGCAGAATTTGACATTGACAATTTAGGGTATACGGCAATGGTGTACGGATTTTTTAAAAGCGCAACTAAACCGATAAAAGTCACTCCGCCAACTACAGGATTATACAGTAATTTCAAATCAAATACAGATGAATTGTTACTTTTTTGTTATCCTAATCCGACAGATGACCTAACAACGATTAGATATGCTGTGGCAAAACCCGAATCAATCACGGTTAAAGTATTTGATTTAAATCAAAAGTGTATTTCTATTTTAGTTGATAATAAGCTAATTGTAGGTCAAAATGAACTAATTTATGACACTTCAACATTAGCGGCTGGAATTTATTTTTGTCAAATTTCAACAGGAAGTAACAAGAAAACAATAAAAATGATCAAGAAGTAGGGGTAAAGATTTTTGATCAATATTTTAATGCTTAACTTTTCTTTGGGGATTTTATTCCGTTATTTCAATTTTAAACAATAGAATTTTATCGCCTATTTTTTTCTTTTCAGGATAGTAAAAAACATCAAACAGTTTAGATTTTTTGCTGTTGATTTTATCAAGTGTGAAATAAGTATTTCTGTCATTTAATTTGATTGATTTTTTCTTTTTATCGTCGATAACTGGGGTTGAAATTCTTTCTTTTGAATTTACAATGCACCCATTTATTCTGAGAAAAATAGTGTCGTTACACCGTTAATTCTGATTTTTTATTTTCAAGATAAAAAGTTGGGAATTAATATTTAATGCTTTTATTAAATCATTGTTTTGGTAAATCTGCCAGTTTGTGATGGTATCACATTTACCACGACTTATTAGTCTAAAAATAAAAAGCAAGGTTAAAATAATTCGATTCATTTTAAGAAATTTCCCGATAAAATTACTTCTTTTTTAGTGGAAATAATCTTTCTAATCTTCGATTTCCCACATCCAATAAATTTCAATTTATTTCATCTTCAAATCAACAAATTTTCAAATTTTCAAATCGCTAAACTTTTCCACATTAATTCACATTCTACCACTTTTTACCACTGTTTTTTAGTTTTGTAATCTATTGTTTTTCAGTTGATTTTAAAATAATTGAAACATTTTCATCTGTTTATGCGTTACAAGTTATTAACATAGTGTAAATTGGTGGTAAAAAGTGGAGAAAACTTCACTAATTTTACCCATTATTAATTTGTTATGGCTGGTTTAGTAGGAGAATATGAAGTAAGATTAGACGTGAAAGGGCGTTTCTTATTTCCTGCGTCATTGCGTAAGCAATTGTCTCCTGCTGCCCAAGAGAAATTTATGTTGAATAAAGGATTTGAGGATTGTTTAACACTTTACCCAATGAATGAGTGGGATAGATTGAGTGATAAACTTTCTAAAATGAACTTGTTTAAGCCTAAGAATCGTATGTTTTACCGTCTGTTTCATCAAGGTGCGAAAGCAATTGCCTTGGATGGTGTTGGTAGAATTTTGATTCCTTCCATGTTGATGGAGCGAGTAGGGTTAGATAAGGATGTTATGCTGATTGCATACAACGACAGAATTGAAATCTGGGATAAAACCAAGTACTTCGATGTTATTGAAGGAAACATGGCAGACTTTGCTGATTTGGCAGAGGAAGTAATGGGTGATATCGATGACACAGAATAA
>CANGOA010000027.1 GCA_947455255.1 Flavobacteriia bacterium
CGGATGGGTATTACCTTCAGTTCGGTGAAACGGGTACCAACGACGCAATTCGACTTTTTAAGCGAAAAAATAGTATTTCTACGCAAATTTGCGCTGGAACAATCGGGGCTATTTCGACCAATTTTATCACCTCGATTAAAGTCGTTCGTGAGCCATCTGGCGAATGGAAAATCTACTCCGATTTTAATGGTGGTGAAAATTACACACTTGAAGCTTCGGCAATTGATAATTTCCAAGTGTCAGGAAAATATTCGGGCGTGTATTGTCAATTTACGAAGACCTATGCGACAAAATTTTATTACGATAATTTTTACTTCGGACCTAAAGTTGTCGATAAAACCCCACCTACTTGTCAACAAATTCAAGTGCTCGATAACAAACACCTAAAGTTAACCTTTTCGGAAACGATTGATTCTATCAGCGCGAATATCACTGAAAATTATGCATTTCTAAATTCAAGCAATAACATCATAAGTGTCTCCCGGATGCAACATGCGACTGTTTGCGTTATGCTCGAACTTGATGCACCCCTTCAAAACGCGACAAATTATACAATGAATATTAGTCAAATTGCCGATTTATCTGGAAATGTGATGCTTCCAGAAGCTAAAAACGTTTATTACATCATCGCCGAAAAACCAGAAAAAGGAGAGGTTATTATCAATGAAATTATGAGTAATCCTAGCCCGGTAGTTGGATTACCAGAAATCGAATACATCGAAATTTACAACAATAGCAGCAAGTATTTTAACCTTGAAAATTGGATAGTAACGGATGGAACGAGCAAAGGTAAAATAGCTGAAGCTTGGTTAGGACCACATGAATACAAAGTGTTATGCAGTACAAGTGGACTTCCATTTTTAAATCAAGCTGTAGGCGTAACCTCATTTCCAAGTCTGAATAATTCGGGGGATAAAATCACCTTATTGGATACCTTAGGAAATCAGTTGGATGAGGTGAATTATGAACTTTCTTGGTATAAAATGGACGGAAAATCAACAGGAGGGATTAGCCTCGAACGAATAAATCCCTTGCATCCATGTTCGGATGCATCAAATTGGAAAGGTTCAACACACCCAGATGGAGGAACACCCAACGAACAAAATTCCGTATATGATACGCTCCCTAATCTATCGCCCATGCAAGTAACTTCTATTGCCTTTCATTCGGATTCACTCATCGAACTTCATTTTTCCAAACAAATAGATTCCTTAAGTGCCATGAATTCTGATATGATTTTCTTTCCTTTTTTAGAAATCCAACATCGATTTTTTGTGAATAATACCCTACAAATACAAACGAATCAAGTTATCCCGACTTCTGTGGAATATAAACTTTCTATCCAAGGACTCAAAGATTGTTGGTCAACAGCATCAGCGATAGAAACTACCTTTGCAAATACTGAAACAATAACGCCAAAAGAATTGATTATTAATGAAGTATTGTTTAATCCCTACCCTAATGGAAGTGATTTTATCGAATTATATAACAATTCAGAAAAATGGGTTAACCTTAAAAATTGCGCGTTGCATTCCATCGAAAAAGGAGCGCTTTCCCCTCCCAAATTTATAACACAGGATTTTGTTTTAAAACCACACGAATATGTGTATTTAACAGCATCCATTTCTGCTCAACAGCCATATTATCCCACAGCAAATTTTTCAAAAGGAATGCAGTTGGATATCCCATCAATGAACAACGATTCAGGAACCGTTATTTTGATGGTTAATAATCAACTCATCGACAAATTTTCCTACCGAGAAGAGATGCATTTTTCTTTACTCAACGACAAAGAAGGAAAATCACTAGAACGTTTGTTTTTTGAACAGGGAAGCCCTTGGTTTACCGCTGCTGAAACCGAACATTTTGCTACACCAGGGACTAAAAATTCACACCAAATCCTTGGAATCGGAACATCGGATTTTAAACTGTCATCTCCAACAATTTCTCCCGATAACGATGGTTTTGAAGACCTAATCGAAATTTCTTTCTCAACCAGTTCTCCCAATACAAGTGCAAGTTTAACGATCTATACGATTCAAGGGGTAGAAGTAAGAAAAATCATGAATAATGAACTAGTTTCTAACTCGGTAAATGCAATATGGGATGGACTAGATAATAATAAACAACAACTCCCTATCGGCATTTACATTTTACACCTAGAAATTCTCGAAATGAAAACTGGTAAAGTGAGTGCTAAAAAACTACCAATCGTTGTCGCGAAAAACACCTAAATTGATTAATTCTAAATTGTTTGTAATACAGGTTTGGTGCTAAAATATTTTTGAATTCATCGATATTTTTTGTACATTCGTCGTGTATTAACCTATAATTTATAACTATGAAGAAACAAATTACACGTTTTCTTCTTGTGTTTATTGGCGTTTTCATGCTTTCATTCGTGAATGCACAATCCGTCGTGACCACAAGTGATGAATCAGCAAAGAGCAAATGTGATGGCTCGGCGATGATCTCATCTTTAGCTGTTCCAAACATCACGTCGTGGGTTTGGAAAAAAGATTCTGTCCAAATCCTACAACAGGGTGGAAAAGATCTTTTAAACCTTTGTGCTGGTAACTACGTGCTTGAGTACGTGGATAAACAGACGAAAAAACACGTTGAAACTTTTGTTGTAAAAACAAAAACTGTTGCTCCTAATCCGTGTGATGGTTTCTCTGTTTCTGTATCTAAAGTTCAAAACAACGTTAAAAGTCCTAATGGATGTTCAGGTTTAATAGAACTTGCAACAAAAGGAGGAAAAGCACCATTCAACTTTACATGGGGAAATAACCCAAGTAAAACGAATGTTGCGGATAAACTGTGTGCTGGAACGTACAACGGTTATGTGAAAGATTCTAATAACTGTATGGCTCAGTTTTCTGCAGTGGTTGGTTTAGATTCTACAAATACTGGTGGAGGTACTCCTAATGTTTGTGATGGTTTCAAAGCAATCATCAAACAAACTGTTAACAATACTGGTAAATCACCAAATTGTAATGGTATGCTGACTGCTGGTGTTATGGGTGGTAAAGCTCCTTTTACTTTTACTTGGGTAAATGCAAATAATTTTGCTGGGCAAACGCTTCAAGATCTTTGTGGTGGTATGTACTACGTTACAATCAAAGATTCTAACAATTGTACTTCTTCTGTTTCTGGAAATGTAGTTAACCAAGGTGATTCTACAGCTACTGGTGGTGGTAACACGAACCCATGTGAAGGTTTCAAAGTTGAATTAGTGCACGCACAAAACAACAAAAAAGGTTCACCTAATTGTGTTGGTTTTATCGAAACTAAATTGTTGGGCGGTAAAGCTCCTTTCAAATTCAATTGGAGTAACGGAGGTAAAGATGCATTCAACCAAGGGTTGTGTAAAGGTCTTTATACTTTAACTGTAACTGATTCTAATAACTGTACTACAAGTTTGCCGTCAGTAATGATTGGTGAGGATTCTACTACTTCTACTGGAGGTGGTACTCCTGATTGTTCTACTTTTAAAGTTTTTGTTGGTAAAGTTCAAAACAATACTTCTAAAGATTCTATCTGTAACGGTATGATTGAAGTGATTGCACAAGGTGGAAAAGCTCCTTTTTCTTTTAACTGGGTTGGAACAAAAGGGTTTGGTAATGTTGCGCAAGGTCTTTGTGCAGGTCAATATTATGTGACTGTTAAAGATTCTAACAACTGTTCAACTTCTACTTTTGCAACAGTGAAAAAAGAAGGTGATACTACTACAACTGGTGGTGGAAACAATTGTGCGAATTTCGCTGTGAAATTTGCTTTCATTCAAAATAATATCTCCAAAGATTCTATCTGTAATGGTATGTTACAAGCAGAAGGTTTTGGTGGTAAAGCTCCTTATTCTTACGAGTGGTCTAACAGCCTTGGAACTGCTCCATCTGTGAAAGGTCTTTGTGAAGGTAATTACTACGTAACTGTAAAAGATGCAAATAACTGTTCTTTAACAATTAGTCAATTCATCAAAAAAGAAACTGGTACGAATGGCGGAGGTAATGGTCCATGTGTAAATTACAATGCTAATGTTGCTGCTTTCCATAATAATACTGACCCAACTAATTGTAATGGTTATATTTCTATCAATGTAAATGGTAAAGCTCCATTTAACTTTAAATGGGCAAACATGCCAAATGCTTTTGGACCTACTATTCAAGGTTTATGTGGTGGAAATTATTATGTTACTGTAACCGACTCAAATAATTGTACAACTTCGTTATCTCAAATGATTAATAATGAAGGTACAAATGGTGGAGGTAATCCTTCAAATGGTAAGCCATGTCAAGCTGAAATCGGTGGAAAACAATTAGATTCTACAGGTTTGAATTTCCATTTATTTGACAAATCTCGCGTTGATTCTGGAAATGTAGTTTCTTACATCTGGAAAATTGATAGTAAACAAGTTAGTACGTTAAAAGAATTTGACAATGTTTTCTCTAAAGGAAAACATAATGTTGAATTCACAATCATTACTTCTAAAGGTTGTGAAGATACGCAAAGAGATACTTTAGATTTCCCTCATTTCGATAATCCTAATGGTGGTGGAACTGGAGGTAATCCATGTGCTAATTTTAATGCTTCTATAGGTTCTTTACATAATAATAATTCTACGGATCCTACAAAATGTAATGGGTATGCTATGATTAATGTAGTGGGTGGTTTACCTCCATTTACATATACATGGACAAATGCTCAAAACGTTACTGGAAATACTATTCAAGGAATTTGTGAAGGAAATTTCGTTGTAGTTGCAAAAGATGCTAATAATTGTGTTTTCACTACTCAAGTATTCATCAAAAATGAAGCTAACAATGGTGGAGGTACACCTAACGGTAAAAAATGTCAAGCTAACTTCAAAGGAACACAATTAGATGCTACAGGATTGAAATATCGTTTATTCGATAATTCTCGTGTTGATTCAGGTTATGTTGTTTCTTATGAATGGAAAATTGACAATGTTTTAGCTGGAAATGCTAAAGACATTGAAAGAGTGTTCACAAAAGGAATACACTCGGCGTCATTATCTATCGTTACTTCTAACGGATGTAAAGATACGTATGCGGATAGCGTAGAATTCCCACATTTTGATAATCCTGCTGGTGGTGGTAATGGTGGTGATACTACAAAACCAAATCCATGTCAATTCTTCAAAGTAGAAATCGTAAAAGCATTCAACAACAAAATTGGTTCTCCAATCTGTGTAGGTGTTGCTGAAGCGAAAGCTTTTGGAGGTAAAGAGCCATTTACTTACCATTGGAATAATGGATCTTCAACATCAGTTGCTGAAAAATTATGTGCTGGTAAATACTTAGTATATGCTAAAGATTCTATCGGATGTGTTTTTACTACTTCTGTTGAAATTTTTAACGATTCTGTAAAAGGTGGAGGTACTGGAGAAAATCCTTGTGATAAATTCAATGTACATGTTGGTAATTTCAAAAACAACAAACCTGGAACTACTGCATGTACTGGTATGATTGAAGCGAAAACGGAAGGTGGTAAATCACCATTTATGTTTAGCTGGAATAATGGTCAAACAGCATCTGTTGCTCAAGGTTTGTGTGCTGGAACTTACACAGTAAATGTGAAAGATTCTATGGGTTGTTATGCAACTCTTACACAAGTTGTGAAAAATGATTCTGTTGTAAATAACGGTGGTACTACAGGTGGTGGTGTTCCTAATTGTTTTGCTGACTTGAAATTCTCTTTCGACCCAGCTAATAAACAAAAGGTAAACTTTAACATTACTTCTACAATTGCTAATGCATACTATATTTGGTATGTTGATGGTAATCAAGTGAACAACCAAGGTGACAAATACTCTGCTATTTTAACTCCTGGTTTCCACAAAGTATATGTAAATGTAAATGGAGCTTGTGCTTTTACAGCAAGTGCTTCTTTTGATGTAATGAATAACAAACCTTGTGAAGCGCATATTAAAGTTAATCCTTTAGATTCTACAGGATTGAAATTCCACTTCCAAGATGATTCTCGTATCGAAGAAGGTACTATCGTTTCTTATAACTGGAAATTTGATGGTAAAGTAGAAGATACTACGTTTGGTTTTGATCGTTCGTTTACTGTGGGTAAACATAGCGTTGAATATTCTATCGTAACTTCTACAGGATGTAAATCTACCATGAAGGATTCTACAACTTTCCCTCATTTTGATCAACCACAAGGACCTAATCCATGTGATTCTTTCAGAGTTGAATTAGTGAAAGTAGAGAACAACAAACAAGGTAGTGCTAACTGTACTGGTTTCATCGAAACGAAAGTAATTAGTGGTAAAGCTCCTTTCAACTTCATGTGGGATAATATGACTGTTGCAGGTGCTACAAATAAATTAGCTAACATTTGTGGTGGTAAACACCATTTAGAAGTGAAAGATGCAAACGGTTGTCGTGCAGAATTGACTCAAGAATTATTCATAGATACTTTGAAAACTACAGGTATTAATCCTTGTAAAGATTTCAAAGTTGAATTGACTAAATTCATCAATGATAAAGCAAATGACACTATCGGTACTGGTATGATTGATGTTCATGCTGTTGCTGGTGCTGCTCCTTTCTTCTTCAAATGGAATAACGGTGTAAATACTCCATTCAACGAAAAATTGAAAGCTGGAACATATACAGTAAACGTAAAAGATGCTAACAATTGTTATGCTACTTTAACGCAAACTATCTTCCAAGATTCAGTTATCGTTTCTAACCCATGTTTAGGATTTAAAGTTGAATTAGCACGTGTACAAAATACTCGTAAAGGGGAAACAATTTGTACTGGTTTAGCGGAAGTTCGTACTTACGGTGGAACTGCTCCATATATGTACAAATGGTCTAATGGTGCTAACTCTAATGTAATTGAAAAATTATGTGAAGGTAAATACACTTTGATTGTTAAAGATAAAAATAACTGTTCTACTGAATTTACAGCGGTAATTAAAGGTGATTCTGTTGTTAATCCAACAACTGTTAATAACTGTGCTGGATTCATCATTAACATCAATAGTGTGAAAAACACTGTTAAAGGTGCTGCTAACTGTACAGGTGCTATTATGGCTAACGCAATCGGTGGTAAACAACCATATAACTTCTACTGGAGTAATGGTTCTAAAGACTTGTTCTTGTTTAACGTTTGTGCTGCTACATATACATTAAAAGCGGTTGACGCTAATGGTTGTTTAGTAAGTATTACTAAAGAAATCAAAGAAGATTCAGTAATCAATACAAATAACTGTACTACATTAACAGCTAACGTACTTGTTAAAAACACGGAGGCTACGAATTCTAAATGTAACGGTGCATTAGGTGCTTCTGTATCTGGTGGTACTGCTCCTTACACTTACGAGTGGAGTAACGGTAAAAAATCTCAACACATTGATTCTTTATGTGAGGGTAACTTCTCTGTTACAATTACGGATGCTAAGAAATGTGCTGTGAAAGTGGAGAAATATGTTGGTCGTGATTCTTTAGTACAAAATCCTTGTGCTGGTTTCTTCGCTAACGTACAAGTTAGAAATGATCAAGATGGAGATACTATCTGTACTGGTGCTTTGTTAGCAAACGCTGGTGGTGGTAAATTACCTTACATCTACAAATGGTCAAACGGTTCAACAGAGCCTTACTTAAAAGGTGCTTGCCAAGGTTCTTACGCTGTTTCTATCTTTGATGGTAACAACTGTTCTGTAACTATTGAGAAAACGGTAGGTTTAGATACTGTTTATAACCCATGTAAATACTTCTATGCGAAGATTGCTGGTGTTGAACACAGTGGTTTAAATGCTGCTAAATGTAACGGATCTTTAAAAGTTGCTGTTGCAGGTGGTAAAGCTCCTTACGATTTCACATGGTCTAACGGTGGTAAAGCTCCATCTATTACTGACCTTTGTCCTGATGAATATACAGTTGAAGTGAAAGATGCTAACAAGTGTTCTATCGTATTAACTGGTAAAGTATTTATCGATTCTACTAAAAACTTATGTGATGGTTTCTTCACTAAAGTGGTAGAAGTTAAAAACGACAAAGCTGGTGATAACAAATGTACTGGTGAGATTATAACTGCTACTATTGGTGGTAAATTACCATACACTTACCAATGGAGTACTGGTGCACAAACAAAAGACATCAAAGATGTATGTGCTGATAACTACTCATTGTATGTAAAAGATGCTAATAACTGTATCAACCAATTAGACAAAGTAATTGGATCTGATTCAATTGTTGATCCTTGTAAAGGTTTCTACGGTTATATTTCTGACGTAGATGATTACAATGCGGATGATACTACATGTTTAGGTAAATTATCTGCTACTGTTAAAGGTGGTAAACTACCATTCAACTATTCTTGGTCAAATGGTGACACTACATTAACTGCTTCTAACTTATGTGAAGGTGGTTATTCTTTAACAATTGTTGACGCTAACCAATGTAACATTACCTTAAATGGTAAAGTACGTATGTTACCATCTAAAAAACAAAAACTTAAAGCTTTTGTTACATCAACTGACGTAACTGCTGCTGGTGCTTGTGATGGTACTGTAAATGTTACTGTAGAAAGCGGAAATGCTCCTTATTACTTCTACCACTCAAATGGTGAGGTATCGGATAGCAGAACTGGTGTATGTGCTGGTGTTTACTCTGTAATTGTAAAAGATTCTAAAAACGAAGTTGTTGAGTTATCTTACTTAATTTCTTCTCCATTGAATACAATTACTAATACAGATGTTAATGTACCTGTTGGTGCTGATTCAACGGTAGTTGATACTGTAGCTGCTTCAGTAACTAAAGACTGTTCTATTGATTACAACGCAATTGACTCTGTACAAATTATGGAGTACAAAATGATCTCTAAAGATTCATTGCTTGTAACTTGGGCTGTTTATAGTGCTGCTAATGTTACTTATGTAACTGACATGTATGTCTTTACTGCTGGTTCTGGTGTATACTCTGTTAACTTAGAGTTATACTGTGACGAAGCAAAAGAGATCGGTAACTTCTTGAAAGCATCTGAATCATTCTACTACGCTGCTGAAGGTCAAACTTCAATCGTAGAAAAAGTGAAAGAAAATGTAAATGTTTATCCTAACCCTTTCAATGACAAGTTCACTGTTAAGTTAGATAAAGTACAAGATTACCAAATCCAAGTAATTGATATGTCTGGTAAAGAATTATACTCTAATTCTTATGCTAATACAAATGCAATTAACATGGACTTAGGTCACTTAGCTACTGGTCAATATATCTTGAAAATCGTAAGTGAAACTTCTAGCTTCACTCGTATGATTGCAAAATAATTGTCCAACTAGGATACAAAGAAAACGCCCCGCTTTACAGCGGGGCGTTTTTGATTTATACGAATTTTTTCAAAATGGGATAGCTTATTGATCTTTGTTTTTCAAAATGTGTGAGTAGTCGTCAGTCTGAGCGAAGTCGAAGACTAATTACGTTTATCCATTCCCCAAGACATCTTGTTACGGATAGTATCAAGGAAACTAATATCTTCAAAGCGAACCACATTAATCATAAATTCTGCTTTGTGAACCAATACCTCAGAACCTTGTGGTATACTTTTTGTGTTGGCATCTAAACTGATTAAATACTTTCTTTCCCTTCCTTCTACACTCAATTTGATTGGAAGGTGATCAGGAACGACCATAGGACGTACATTTAAGTTGTGTGGTGCGATTGGAGTTAAAATATGAATCTGACACCCAGGAGTGACAATTGGACCGCCACAGCTCAAATTATAAGCAGTAGAACCTGTTGGTGTTCCAACAATCAAACCATCTGCCCAATAAGAGTTAAGATAATTACCGTCCAAACTTGCATGAACTGTAATCATTGATGCAGTGTCTTTTTTATGTAATGTTAATTCATTCAACGCTAAATTATCTTCTCCAAATAAATCGTCTTCAGTTTCAATTCGAAGCAATGAACGTTTTTGATAAGTATATCGTTTATCACGAACCATACCCATTGTTTCTTCAATTTTATCTGGAGTAATATTCGCCAAAAACCCAAGACGACCAGTATTTATTCCAACAATAGGAACACCACTATTACGAATGTAACCTACTGTTTTTATAAATGTTCCGTCACCTCCAATACTAAAGGCCATATCAATACCAGATGTTAAATCATGATAGGTAGAAAAACTATCAAATGTTTGACCTAAATTTGATTTCTTAATCAATTGCTCTTTTAGCTCCTGCTCAAGTATAGGTGTCCAACCTAATGCTTCAATACTTCGAAGTGTTTGTTCAAAAACAAAACTGTTTTGACGGGTAAGTTTTCTACCGTAAATCGCGATTTTCATTTCAGTAATAGTTTAGGAAAACTTCAATTACATTTTTAAGAAATTCAATAACGAGTCGTAACGATCTTGAATGTCGTCGTTAAAATCACTTTTTTGATAGGAAGCACTTATTACATAGTCATATCGTTCAAAAGTTCGAATGATACTATCTAATTCTGTTTTGTTAATTTTCAAAGTCACTTCCAATTTTGTAGAATCAGGAGTTGACATGATATATGAACTAAGAATACGTGCATTGTTACTCTCTACAATCTGAGATATTTGAGCTAAAGAATAATCGATTTGATTAACTTCTAATACTAATATTGCACCGTGTTCTTTAATACTTCCAGTACTTGCTACCATTGCTAATATGTCGTGAACAGATGTGCACCCAACATATTTTTCATTTTTGTCTAAAATTGGAACTACCGAAATTTTATGTTCTGAAACTTTATATAATACCTCATAAATATGAGCGGAATCTAACACATAAGGACGTGGTAAATGGTCAAACAAAACGTCTAAGGTTTGATCTAAATCCATTTTATCCAAGATGTCAGATTCTGAAATTAGTCCAACAAAGTTTTCATTCTTCAATACTGGTAAATGGGAAACTTTAAATTCATCCATCCATCGTAAGGCAACCTCACCTGTATCTGTATGAGTTAATGGTGGAATTTCGTCTGTTATTAAATCTTTTGCTATCATGATAGTGCCAAATTACAAATAAACTCGCTATTTCAAAAAATTATCCAAAGGAAACTCATCTTTAACTGTTAAATTCTGTCAAAATTTATTTTTCACTTTCTAATTACTGTGCTAACAATTTCAAAAGCGTAAATTTGTTATATGGATTACGATATTGAATTACGCTTTCAAGAACTAACAAAAAAATTAGAAAAAGATTTCGGGGAGGGTCTCGATACACAAGCTATCCTTTTTTTAATTGGAGTACAAGAACTAGGAATGGGTTACCGTGAATTTGCGAAGCAAGAAAAAACGGATTTACTACATATTGCTGTATGTACCTTGCTTGAACCTCATGGATATTACCAATTTGAAGCACGAGACGTTGAAAATTGGCCTCATTTTAAACTGCTTAAACCATTGCCTGTTTTGACAGACAAAGAACAACAACATCTGATCAAAGAAGCAATATTAGATTATTTCAATCAAAATGAGATTTATTAGTCTCGTTGAATAGTATATTTGTATATAAAAAAATAAAAAATGGATATTTGGATTAAAGCTGCACAATTTATTTTATCACTTTCTCTTCTTGTTATTCTTCACGAATTTGGACACTTTATCCCTGCGAAACTTTTTAAAACTCGTGTAGAGAAATTTTACCTTTTTTTTAATCCTTGGTTTTCTCTTTTCAAAAAGAAAGTTGGAGATACAGAATGGGGTATTGGTTGGTTACCATTAGGTGGTTTCGTCAAAATTGCTGGAATGGTTGACGAATCTATGGATAAAGAGCAATTAGCTCAACCAGCTCAACCTTGGGAGTTTAGATCTAAACCAGCTTGGCAACGTTTAATCATCATGTTAGGCGGTGTATTTGTTAATGTTGTTGTTGGATTTATTATCTACATCGGTGTTGTTTTTTATTTTGGAGTTGAACGTTTAGAGCCTTCTTCCTTAAAACATGGTGTTGCTGTTCATCCATACGTTGAAAAATATGGACTAAAAACTGGAGATTATATTCTTTCAGTAGATGGTGAATCAACAAAAAATGTCATGGAAGTTACAAGTCAAGTAATGTTTCGTGGAGCTAAAGATATTAAAGTAAGACATGCAAATGGTAGAGTGACTACAATACATCTTCCAGAGAATATTGGACATGAATTATTCGAAAATTCTGCTTTTCCATTAATTTCATTACGTTCAAGCTCAACAACTGTTGATTCTATTGTTCCAAATTCAAATGCTCAAAAAGCTAAATTACAAAAAGGGGATAAAATTTTAGCAATTGAAGGAAATGAGATTGCTTATTTTGATGAACTTCAAAAACTTTTATACCTTAACAAATCTAAATCTGTAGACGCTAAAATATTACGTGTCAATGATACCATAGTTATGAAAGTGAATGTTACGAAAGAAGGTACACTCGGATTCATGACTACACAGAAAATGATTGATATCGAATCAGTAAAACAATATAAACCGAGTTTTGTTGAAAGTTTTGGTTTAGGTATTGATTTAGCCTTGAATACATTAAGTGACTATACAGGGCAATTTAAATATCTTTTTACAAAGAAAGGAGCGTCGTCTTTAGGAGGTTTTGCGTCCATGGGGAATATGTTCCCAAGTACTTGGGATTGGGAAATTTTCTGGATGCGTACTGCATGGATATCTTTAGCTTTAGCAATTATGAACTTACTACCTATACCTGCATTGGATGGTGGGCACGTTGTATTCTTATTATACGAAATGGTTACAGGTAAGGAAGCTCCTCAAAAAGTATTGGAAATTGCACAGTATGTAGGTATAGTACTACTTTTAAGTTTAATGTTATATGCCAATGGAAACGATGTGTACCGCATTTTTTTCAAATAAGTTGAAAGTTTAAATCCACTTTATGGAAATTACACAAGAAATTAAAGATAAATTAGAAAAAATTCAAGCAAAATATGCCGCAATCGGAGAAGATTTTAATGCATATTTAGATGGTTTGTTACATGCTGATTCTGTAACCTACTGGGATTATATCGAAGTAGATACGTTACTTAGTCTTCAAAAACCAAGAACCAAATTCCCAGATGAAGTTGTTTTCATAATGTATCACCAAATCACGGAATTATATTTCAAACTTGCTTTACGTGAGTTTGATCAAATCAGTGAACGTGAGATATTAACTGCTGATTTTTTCTTAGATCGTGTGACACGTATTAATCGTTATTTTGGTGCATTGACTCATAGTTTTGAAATCATGATTGATGGTATGGAACGAGAACAATTCTTGAAATTCAGAATGTCTTTGCTTCCTGCTTCTGGCTTCCAATCTGCTCAATACAGAAAAATTGAAATTTCATCTACTGATTTCTTGCGTTTAGTGCATAAAGATGTACGCGCTAATTACACAGGTAGTGAAGCTATTTCCGATTTATTTGAACACATCTATTGGAAAGAGGGTGCTACGGAAATTGCGTCAGGTAAAAAAACATTGACATTAATCGAATTCGAAGAAAGATACCGTGATCAATTTATTGCTTTAGGAGAGAAAAAACGTCAGTCCAATTTATGGCAATGCTATCTAAGGCTTTCGAAAGAAGACCAACAAAATGCTTCCATCATAGCTGCCTTAAAACAAAACGACATCAATGTAAATGTCAATTGGCCATTAGCCCACTATAAATCTGCTGTTCGTTATTTGAATACAGGTAAAGTAGATGTAGCTGCAACAGGTGGTACTAATTGGCAAAAATATTTACCTCCAAGATTTCAAAAGCGCATCTTTTATCCAACTTTATGGTCTGAACAAGAACAAGAAGAATGGGGTAAGTCTTGGGTGGATGAAATAATGAAAAATTAGTCCCTATATTTTAATTTTTTAGAGGCAACCTTTTTCATTTTTGATAGTTATATTGGTATTAATCAATTAACTAAAAAAGTATGAAAAAAAACCTTACAAAGTTTCTTTTTGTCTGTAGTTGCGTGTTCTTACTCACTTTTTGGGTAAGTGCACAAGATATCGTGACGACTAAGAGTGCTAGTGAATTAGGTAAATGCGACGGTGTTGCCAAGTTGACTACAAAACAAAAAATCAAAGATTGGTATTGGCAAAATGCAGATGCTAAATTGTTGCAAAAATCAGGTGATATGCTTGATTCTTTGTGTGCAGGTAAGTATGCAATCGTATATTTTGATTCTTTAGGGAATAAAAATACGTTTGATTTTGCGATTAATACGAACCAAGTTACCGACAAATGTGCTGGTTTCAGTGCGCTTATCAAACAAACTGTAAATAATACTGGAAAAGCACCAAATTGTAATGGAATGCTTACCGCTGGAGTTTATGGAGGAACTGCTCCATTTACTTTCACTTGGGTAAATGTAAATAATGCTTCCACACAAACGGTTCAAGGATTATGTGGAGGAAAATATTATTTAACTGTTAAGGATTCAAACAATTGTTCATCTACTATTTCTGGAACTATTACTGACCCAAGTGACTCAACGGTTGTAAATAAATGTGATGGCTTTAAAGTTGAAGTTGCTGGATTTTCAAACAACAAACAAGGTGCAGCAAACTGTGTTGGTTTCATTGAAACTAAATTGACAGGTGGTAAAAAACCATTTATGTATTCTTGGACGAACGGAGCAAAAGAACCATACATTAAAGGTTTGTGTGCTACAAAATATGGTCTTACAGTTAAAGATTCTAATGGATGTATTGCGACACTTTCAAAAGAAATTGGAACCGATTCGACAACAACAGGTACTAATCCTTGTACTGAATTCAAAATTGAATTCGTGAAAGCTGCTAACGATAAAGCGGGTGATACGATCTGTACAGGAGGTATCGTTGCAAGAGCAATCGGCGGTAAAGAACCTTTTAATTTTGAATGGAATAATGGTGTTAAAACTCCTTATTTAGAAGGTGTTTGTGCAGGAGTTTATTCTTTGACAGCGAAAGATGCAAATAATTGTTATGCTGCTTTCAAATATGAAATAAAAGCAGAACAAGTGGTTAAGATTGATTCTTGTGCTGGTTTCAAAATTGAATTAGTGAAATTTGTAAATGACCAAGCAGGAGATTCTATTTGTACAGGTGCTGCAGTTGTAAATGCTGTTGGAGGAAAAGCTCCTTTTACTTACATCTGGTCAAATGGTGCAAAAAGTAATTACAACGAAAAATTATGTGCAGGTTCATATAATGCGTATGCCATTGATGCAAATAACTGTAAAACGTATGTTGCTGTAACAATCAAAGCGGATACTACAACGTCTACGAAGAAAAATTGTGCTGGATTCATTACTAACTTAGTTGGAATGAAAAATACTTTGAAAGGTGGAATCGTTTGTAGTGGATACTTAGTTGCTGGAATCGTTGGTGGTCAACAACCATACACGTATTACTGGAGTACAGGTGCAAAAGATTTAGCAATTAAAATGTTATGCACTGGAAAATATGCATTCAAAGCAATTGATGCGAATGGATGTATTTCTTCTTTTGAAACAGAAGTGAAAGAAGAAGTTGCATTAGATTCTAATAAATGTGCTGGTTTTGCCGCAAACATCATTGTGAAAAATACACAAGCTGGTGCAAAAGAATGTAACGGTGCTATGTATGCAAGTGTAACAGGTGGAAAAGAACCTTATGCTTTCTTATGGACTAACAACAAAACAGATAAATACATCTCTGGTTTATGTGCTGGTGTTTTTGGTGTTAAAGTTACAGATGCAAATGGATGTGCAGTGAAAATGGAAAAATATGTTGGTAAAGATTCTATCATACAAAATCCATGTGCTGGTTTATTCGCAAACGTATATGTTATCAATGCGAAAAAATTTGAAAAACCATGTACAGGTGCATTAGTAGCAAATGTTGGTGGTGGTAAAGCTCCATACAAATTCAAATGGTCAGATGGGTCTAACTTGCCAGCATTGAAAAATGTATGTGAAGGTAGTTATACATTGACAGTAATGGATTCTGCAAACTGTGCGATCACAATTGAAAAATATGTTGGTTTAGATTCAGTGGTTAATCCATGTGCTAATTTCTATGCTAAAATTTCTGGAGTTGAAAATTGTGGATTAAATGCTGTAGTATGTAATGGTTCATTAGCAACAACAGTTGTTGGTGGTAAAGCTCCTTATGATTTCTCTTGGAATACAGGTGCTAAATCTCCTTCTATTACAAACCTTTGTGCAGGTCAATATTCTGTAGAAGTTGTAGATGCTAACAAATGCCACATAACTTTAGATGGTAAAGTTTACATTGATTCTACTAAAAATGCATGTGCTGGTTTCTTTACAAAAGTTGTTTCTGTGAAAAACGACAAAGCAGGAGATAATGAATGTACAGGTGAAATTAAAACAGAAACTGTTGGAGGAACAGCTCCTTATGCTTTCTATTGGTCTAACGGTAATCAATCATCTTCTGCTACAAAATTATGTGCCGGAAACTACTACATGTATGTAAAAGATAAAAACGGATGTATCAATAAATTGGAAAAATTTGTTGGTTCTGATTCTATCGTTGACAACTGTAAAGGATTCTATGCATATGTTTCAAAAGTAGTTGACTACTCGGAAGATGATGCGACTTGTGCAGGTAAATTGGAAGTTGCTGTAAAAGGTGGTAAAGCACCATTTACTTATACTTGGAGTACAGGTGCGACAACAAATGCAATTGCAGATTTATGTGCGGATGGTTATTCTGTTTTAGTGAAAGATGCTAACAACTGTGAAGTGAAATTAAGTGCGAAAATCACTAAATTACCTTCTAAGAAAGTTACATTGAAAGCAAAAATTTATACTGCGGATGCTACGAATGCTAGTAACTGTGATGGTGCGATGAAAATTCAAGTGGAAGGTGGTGTTACCCCTTATAGTTTCTACCACTCAAATGGAGAAGTAGGTCAATACAGAACAAATGTTTGTCCAGGTGTTTACACAGTTATTGTGAAAGACGCGAAAGGAGATGTGATTGAATTGAAATACTTAATCTCTGCTCCTACTAATGTTATCGATAACAAAAACGATTCTTTAAAAGGGAAACCAGTTGCTGATACAGTTAAATCTAGCATTACTAAAGAATGTGCGATTAACTTTAACGCGATTGATTCTATTAAAATTGTAAATAAAGCTTACAAAAAAGACACTTTAGTTGTTACTTGGGCTGTTTACAATGCAAATACAGTTGTTTATGTAACTGATGCGTATGTATTTACAAAAGGTAAAGGTGTGTACAAAATCAAGTTAGATTTATACTGTGATGAAGTTAAACAAATCGGAAACTATGTATCGGTAACAGAAAATGTGATGTATGAATCACAAGTTCAAGCTGCTTCGGTAAATGAATTGAATTCTTTAGAAGCTGTGGTTTATCCAAACCCATTCTCTGATAAAGTTTCTATCAGTTTAGACAAAGTGCAAGATTACAAAATTCAAGTAATTGATATGTCTGGTAAAGAATTATTCAATAGTTCATATGCCAATACAAATGCAATTTCATTGAATTTAGGACACCTTGTTTCAGGACATTATTTAGTGAAAATTGTTAGTGAGACTTCTAGTTTTACGCGCATGATCGCAAAATAATAACGGATTAGTTGTTTTGAAAACGCCCCACAGTAAAGTGGGGCGTTTTTGTTTCGCTTTTTATTTTATCTTTGAATTAGAATACATTACTTATGAATCTTTCCGACGTAAAATTTGATTGTAGACATTTCAGAACTGGAATTCCTTGCCTACCAAATAAACAAAATAATGCAGTTTGCTCATCGTGTACCCAGTACGATAAAATTCAAACTCGAATCCTAATTATCAAGTTAGGAGCATTAGGAGATGTTATTCGTACTACTCCACTTTTAGAAAGATTTAGAGACGAATTTCCAGGTGTGCATTTTACTTGGTTGACCATGAGTCCTTCGATACTTCCAAAAGAACAAATTGATGTAATTTATAAGTGGGATTTTACTTCGGTATATACCATCGAAAATACAAGCTATGACATCGCAATTAATTTAGATAAAGATCTTGAAGCTTGCATGTTGTTAGCAAAGCTTTCTGCTCCTATTAAATATGGATATACGTGGGAGAATAACCACATTGCTCCAGCAAATGTAAAAGCAACCCATAAATTATTGACAGGTTTTTTTGACGAATTATCTAAGAAAAACACAAAAAGTTACCTAGAAGAAATTTTTGAAATCTGTCATTTCGATTTTAGAAAAGAAGATTATCAAATCAATTTGAATAAAGAGTTAGCATCAACTTGGAAATCGAAATTGCAAGACCTAGCCAAAGGAAAAACGATTGTTGGGCTTAATACTGGATGTGGACCAAGATGGAATACACGGCTTTGGTCTGAAGAATCATGGGAAACACTTGCTAATCAATTAAATGAATTAGGATATTATCCTATTTTCCTTGGAGGAGAATTGGAACATGAGAAAAATTTGAAGATGGCTGGTGTTACAAGTGCTCATTATCCTGGCCATTTTTCATTAGAAGAGTTTATAGCCCTTACTAACGCATGTGATATCATCGTGACGCAAGTATCTATGATGATGCATATCGCTACAGCACTTCGTAAAAAGATGGTGCTTTGTAATACCATTTTCAATAAACATGAATTTGAATTATATGATCGTGGAATAATCGTTGGACCACCAAATGAATGTGTTTGCTTTTATGGAAACACATGCGTTAAAGGAACTTCATGTATGCATGACATTACTCCAGCCGATTTTATTCAAGCAATACAAACACTTGCTAAAAAGTAACGATGAAAATAGCCTTTTTATCCACTTTTTATCCTTTTAGAGGTGGTATAGCACAATTTAACGCCTTGATGTACCGAGCTTTTGAAAAAGAGCATCAAGTGAAAGCATTTACGTTTAAACGTCAATATCCAAATTTTTTATTTCCAGGAGAAACACAATACGTTACGAAAGACGATATTGCAGATGAAATTCCTTCCGAAGAGGTCTTAGATTCTATCAATCCATTAACGTATGTTACGACTGCTCGTAAAGTGAAAAAATTTGCACCAGATATTTTTATCACTAAGTATTGGATGACTTTTTTTGGTCCTTCTTTAGGGTATGTAGCTAAAAAACTAAATAAAAATGTCAAGCGAATTTCAGTATTAGACAACGTCATTCCACATGAAAAACGCTTTTTCGATGGGTTTTGTAATCGTTATTTTTTAAAAAATAATGACGGATTTGTTGTAATGTCAGATGCTGTTTTGAAGGATTTACTTTCCATCAAACCAGAAGCAAAATACATACGTGTTAATCATCCAGTTTACAATCACTTTCCTGAACCAATTGAGCAGCAACTAGCACAACAAAATTTAAAAGTAGATCCAACCAAAAAAACACTCTTATTCTTTGGCTTTATACGTGATTATAAAGGTTTGGATTTGTTAATTCAAGCGATGGGAATACTAGATAACTCCTACCAGTTAATCATTGCTGGCGAAGTGTATGGATCATTTGATAAATACCAAGTGTTGATTGATAATTCTACCGCTAAAAATCGGATTGCATTGTATAACCAATATATCGGAGATAACGAAGTTGCCGATTATTTTTCTGCAGCCGATGTATGCGTTTTACCATATAAGTCTGCAACTCAATCCGGTATTACCTCCATTGCAAACCATTATAATTTACCAATAATTGCTACGAATGTTGGCGGATTAAAGGAAACGATACACCATCAAAAAACAGGATTGATTGTTGACTCTCCTTCCGTAGAAGAAATAGCAGCTTCAATCAAAGATTATTTTGAAGGGAAGTACAAGGCTATTTTTGCTGCAGAGATTGAAAAGGAAAAACAAGCAAACTCTTGGGAAAATTTTGTACAGAAAATCATAATGTTTAGTAAAGAGTTATAACCAAACTTTACTTCCTTCGGAACAATTTTTACATATATCAATTTGATTTCGCTTTGTTAAAACGTTACTTCTAAATTCTTGATATTTAGAAGAATTCCATAGCGAATCAAAATTTTCGGTAACTGCAGAACCTAAAGTATATTGCGCATCCTTATCAAAACAACATGGAACTACTTTAGCGTCCCAAGTAAATACACAGGAAGACCACATACGCCAACAATGATTCCCCGTTTTGTATTTTAATACATACGTTCCATTCTTTTGTTTTTTATAGCGTGCATATTTTTCTTGTTGCGGCATCAACGGATTCCCTTGAACGTATTCGTATAATTGTGCAGATTTTAAACGAACTTCATCGATTCCAATTTCTTTGGCGAGGTCAAAGATTTTAGGTGCCTCATGTTCATTTGGTTTGACAACCAAAAATTGAAAAATCAAATGAGGTGTTGTTGAATTTAAACGTTTTTTAGCCTCAACTAATGCTTTTGAGGCTTCAATTACTTTAAGGAGTTTTCCTGTAACTCGATAGCTTTCATAGGTTTCTTGCGTAACACCATCTATGGAAATGATTAAGCGATCTAAACCAGATTCTACAATTTCTTCTGCAACTTTTTTTGTAATAAAATGTGCGTTTGTAGATGTTGAAGTATAAATTTTATGCTTTTTAGCATTCTTTATTAACTCTAAAAAATCTGGGTGTAAAAAAGGTTCACCTTGAAAATAATAATTGATATAAAATAGTTGTTTTCCAATACTTCGTAATAATAGACGATTTACATCTAAATCTAATTTACCAGTTACACGGCTGAATTGTTTCAAACCACTTGGACACTCTGGACAAGCTAAATTACAAGCCGTTGTTGGTTCAATGCTTACTGTAAATGGTTTTCCAAAGAGTATTGGTTTTTTTAGAATTCTAGATAAAATAAATGAAAAATACAATACAAACAAATTCAAAACTCGACTTATCGTTAAGTATTTGAGGATGTTAATAGTATCTTTTCTTATTAACATGTTTGTTGAATATACCCCAATTTTTTCATGACCTTCCATAATTCAGCGGTAGGTAATCCCATCACATTGTAATAAGAACCATTCATTTTTTCGATGCCTATGTATCCAATCCATTCCTGAATTCCATAGGATCCTGCTTTATCGAAAGGAGAAAATTTTTCTACATAATAGTTTATTTCCCATTTTTCTAAAGGAAGAAAAGTAACTTCTGTTGTCACATCAAAAGTATGTGAAGCTTTTAATGTTGTTAAATGAACACCAGTAATAACTTGATGTGTTTTTCCTGATAATGAAGCTATCATTTTTTTTGCAGCCTCTTTATTTTCTGGTTTACCTAATACTTGGTCTTTTGTTATTACCACCGTATCTGAAGTAAGTAGTAATTCGTTTTCCTTTAAAGTACTTAGTAGCGCTTTAGCTTTGATTTCAGCTAAAAAAGAAGCGATTTGAAGAGGTTTAAGAGTTTTTGGATAACATTCATCAGTATCTAATGTTCGAATCTCATAATCGAATCCTAAACCTTTGATGAGTTCTTGCCTACGTGGAGACTTAGAACCTAATATTAATTGGTGAGTTAGTTTGAACATGTTAACTAATTACTACGTGAGTGGATTGTATAGTTTTATTTAAAAATGAAGATGCTTTTTTGTCGAAATCTAGCGCTGTTTCAGTTGTGAAATAGGTTGTTTCTCCCTTTTTTGTACACAAAGATGCTAATGTTTCGTGTCTTTCTAAATATTCAACTAAACTATTTGCAACTATTTCACCTTGAGTAATAACTTGTATGTCATCTCCCACAATTTCTTTTATTATCTCTGCTACAATAGGGTAGTGGGTACATCCTAATAATAAAGTGTCAATTTCTGGATCTTTAGCGATTAATTTCATCACGTCTTGTTCAATAAACCATTTACCACCAACTTGGTTATAAAGTTGATTTTCAATCAGAGGAACCCACATTGGACATGATTTTTGAGAAATTTCGATGTCTGGAAAAAACTTTCCAATTTCTAAACGATATGAATCAGATTTGATGGTACCTTCGGTTGCCAATATACCAATATGCCTACTGTTCGTGATTGTACCAATTACTTCTGAAGTAGGTCGAATTACACCTAATACACGTTTGTGTGACTCAATAGTAGGTAAATATTTTTGCTGTATGTTCCTTAATGCTTTCGCGGAAGCTGTATTACAAGCTAAAATGATTAATTCACATCCCTGACTGAATAAAAATTGTACAGCTTGTAATGTAAATTCATATACAACATCAAATGAACGTGAACCATATGGTGCACGAGCATTATCTCCTAGATACAAAAAATCATGATTGGGTAATTTTTTTTGTAAATCTGCTAAAATGGTTAATCCACCATAACCAGAATCAAATACGCCAATTGGTTTTTTCATAGAAATAAAACTTCGTTTACCAAAAATAAAAAAAGGCAACCGAAATGATTGCCTTTTGGTAAGGTTTATGAATTAATTATTTTTTTACAGGTGATTCTACTGCATCTAATCTTAATAATTCAGCCATTACTTCACTTGTGATGTCTGTTCCACCTGCAAAATAAAGTGTTGTAGATTCATCAACTACATAACTTAATTTTTTACGTCCAGCAACAATTTCAATTGCTTTTTTAACTCGCTTTAATATAGGTTCGTTTAATTCGTTACCTAATTGTTGCATTTTTTGTTGTAATTCTTGTTCGCGTAATTGCATTGCTTGTTGTTTCTTTTGCAACTGTTCTTCTTCATTTTGTTTGATAATAGGAGATAAAGTTGCTTGTTCAGCCATGTATTTTGAATACCTTTTTTGTAAATCAGCTTCCATTTCTTTCAATTCCTCCATTCCTCTTTTTTCAAAGTCTTCGATTTGAGTCATTGCTACTTTACGCGATGGTAATGTATCCAACAATTTTTGCGTGTTTACATGTCCAATTTTTGATTGAGCAATTGTTGTTAATGACACAAAAATTGCAAATACTAGTACTAACTTTTTCATTCTACTTTTTATTTATTTATTATTCAAATTTATCGTCACACATCACTTCAGTTCCTGAGCCTAGTTTACATTTGCTTGTCGAAATGAATGACTGTTACTTTATTCCTAATTCTTTTAAAACATCATCACTCAAATCTGATTTTTTGTCGGCATAAACCAGGTTACTTTGGTTTGCTTTATCGAAGATGAACGTATAATTTTTTTTAGAAGCTACTTTTTGCATTGCATCAAAAACTTTATCTTGAATAGGTTTTATAAGCTCTTGACGTTTTTGAAAATATTCTCCTCCGACCCCAAACCTTGTTTTCTGTAACTCTACAATTTCGTTCTCTAATTTTTGTAATTCAGTTTTTCTTTTTTCTTTTTCTTCAGTTGGCAACAATACTTCCTCGCGCAAAAATAAGTCTTTCTTTTGATTTAAGACTACGTATCGTTCGTCAATTTCTTTCGTCCAACGATCAGCTAATTTATCTAATCGGTCTTTAGCCTCTTTATATTCAGGCATTTTTGATAGAATAAATTCTGAATTAATATACCCAATTTTTTGCGCGTTAACATTTGTAACGGATAAACAAAAAAGTAAAAAAAGTAAAAAAAATAGTTTTTTCATAGCGTTATAACTCTCCTAGATTCATACCAATGGTAAAGTTTAGTTTACCAAAATATCCTTTTTGTTGAATGGATTGATCAGATCCTCCAGCTACTCGATAACCTTGAGAATGAGGGTCTAAATAGTCGAACCCCCAACCATAATCTACTCCTAACATACCAAACATTGGTAAGAATACACGTATTCCTGCTCCGGCAGAACGTTTCACATTAAATGGATTGAATGCTTGAATTGTTGGGTATGTATTTCCTGCTTCAGCAAAAGCTAAGATATAAAAGGTTGCCTGAGGATTTAAAGATATCGGATAACGTAATTCTAATGAGTATTTTGCAATTACTGGATCACTTGCTTTACTAGATAAACTATTGTCATTATAGCCACGCAATGCTATAATTTCACGACCCCCAAGTTGATTCATTCCAGACAATCCATTTCCTCCTAACGTAAATCGTTCAAAAGGGGTTAAACCTTTAGTAGCACTATAACCACCCATAAAACCAAACCCAATTCGAGGTCTTAAAACCAATTTTTTATCTCTAGTTAAAGGTAAGAACCATTCTCCAGTAAATTTAATTTTAAAATATTCTAAATATTTGTATTTCTCTTGTTGTGTAGCGTTTGTATAATCTTTATTTCCATTCATTAAAAAATACGGCAAAGAACTTTTAGCTGTAAATGTTAAATGTGACCCTTCTTTAGGATAAATAGGGCTATCCACAGAATTTCGCTGCAAAATATATTTTAAACTTATATCATTTGCGTATCCTTGACTAAAACTTGGAAAATAACTTGGATAGTTTATTACTTCATAATATTGATATCCTATTTCATAATATGCATTAAAAAAATCATCTGGAATTTTCTTTCTTCTTCCTAATCCTACTCCAGCACCTGTAATTGATATTCCTTGATAATTTGCGCTTGATCGAAGTAAACCAGTCCCAAATTGAGAATAGGTTACCCAAGATGATAATGAATTTGGTTTTTTTCCTCCTAACCATGGTTCGGTAAAAGATAAATTAAAAGATTTATAATAGGTACCATTAGTTTGGAAACGAAATGAAACTCTTTGACCATCTCCTGAGGGTAGTGGTGACCATGCATTTTTACTAAATGCATTTTTTAATGAAAAATTGCTAATTGTTAAACCTGCTGTTCCAATTAATCTTCCTGCACCATAACCTCCCGACAATTCGATTTGATCTGATGGTTTTTCTTCAACAGTATATTCTATATCTACAGTTCCTTCTTGTGGGTTAGGTAGTGGATTAATTTGAAATGCTTCATTATTGAAATATCCTAGCTGAGATAATTCACGTTGAGTTCGAATAATGTCATTTCTGTTAAATAAGTCACCTGGTTTTGTTCTTATTTCACGTCTTATTACGTGATCATTCGTTTTAGTGTTTCCTTTGATAATAATTTTACGAACACGTGCTTCTTTACCTTCAATTATTCGCATTTGGTAGGATATCTTGTGATCTTTTACACCAGTTTCAATAGGTATAACTTGGAAAAATAAATATCCTCGATCCATATATAAAGAAGATATATCTCTACCATCTTGACTCATAGACATTCGTCCATCTATGATAGATTTATTATATATATCTCCATTTTTAATTCCTAAGATTGTATCTAAAAATCCACTGCTAAATTTAGTATTACCTACCCATTCTATATCTCCAAATCTGTATATAGAACCTTCTTCAATCTTTATTTTAATTCCTAAATTTTTTTCATTAATTAAGTATACTGAGTCACTAATTATATGTGCATCTCTTAAACCTATGCTTTGAAATAATTTTAGCATTTCAACTTTGTCTTTTTCATAGGCAGAAACAGAAAATTTAGAACGTTTGAAAAATCTCCAAAATGCTTTCTGTTTAGTATCAGACATTGCTCGTCTTACCTTAGTTGTAGAAATTAATGTATTTCCGTTTATTTGAATTTTTCCGATTCTGACTTTTTTTCCTTTCTCAACATGAATGATAAACATTTCTGAATTATTCATTAATTTATCTGCTTCTCTTGTTATTACAACTTTTACATTATAATAACCTTTATCTCTGTAAAATCCTTGAACCTTATGTCTTGTTGTTAATAATAAGTTTTCAGTTATTGTTTTTCCTGAGAATAAATGGATAGATTCTCTTAATTTGTCAGCTTCTTTTTTACTTACTCCTTCAAATTTAAATCGTGATAATTTGGGCCTTGGGTTTAGTTTTATTATTAAAAATGCTACGTCACCAACTTCTTTTTCTAGACTAATTTCAATTGTAGAAAAAAGACCTTCTTTCCATAAATTCTTTATTGCTTCAGTTATTTGAACGCCTGGTATCTTTATACGTGATCCTGGACGTATACCAGCAATCACTTTTATTGCTTGATGATCAAAGTAATCTGCACCTTCAATACGTATACCTCCAATTTCGTATTCTTTAGGATTTGCATAATCTAAAGAGCTTTTTCCACCAATTATTGCTGAATTTGACCGTGTGCTGTCAGCGTTTTGACCATATATACACAGTTGTGCCCATATAAGTAATGCTAAAGAAAACAGATACTTCATATACTTATATAATTTGTTCTGATGTTTGACCAAATCGACGTTCGCGTGATTGGTAATTTTTAACTGCTAAATATAAATCTTCTTCTTTGAAATCTGGCCATAGAACTTCTGTAAAATACAGTTCACTATATGCTAATTGCCACAATAAGAAGTTGCTAATTCTATGTTCCCCACTTGTTCTGATTATTAATTCAGGATCTGGAATGTTTTTGGTGCATAATTCATTGGCTACTACTTCATCTGTAATGTCGTTGGAATTAATCTTTCCTTCTTTTACTTGTTCGCTTATATTTTTTATTGCATTTTTAATCTCCCAACGTGCACTATAGTTCAAAGCTAGTACTAGGTATAATTTATTGTTTTTAGAAAGGTATTCTTTAGCTTCATTTAGTTCATCACGACAAGAGTCAGGTAAACCTTCTTCATCACCAATTACAATTAAGCCAGTTTGGTGACTATTCAATAATTCTAATTCATTTGATATTGTTTGAACTAATAAGTTCATGATTCCATCAACTTCGTCTTTTGGTCTATTCCAGTTTTCGGTAGAGAATGTGTATAGTGTTAAGTACTTTACTCCCATAGATAAGCATGCATTGATAGATTCACGCACAGCTTCAACACCAATTGAGTGACCGTACAACCGCTCTTGCCCTTGTTTTTTTGCCCAACGACCATTTCCATCCATGATGATGGCAATATGTTGTGGTATATTGTTCTTATCTATTTTTTCTAACGAACTCATGAGATTAAAAAGATACTAAATTAATAATTTTTATGGTGGAAATCACTATGTTTCGAGGTTGAACTTAACAATGCTTAACAAAAAAAGGGATTTGGTTGCCCAAATCCCTTTCCGAATCTATTAAATTTTTGCTTATTCAGCAAGAATTATCAATTTATTGTTTAGCATTTCAATTACTCCACCTTTTACATCTACACGAATAATTTTGTTGGAAGCGTCTAGTTGAATCAAAGAATTCAATTTAGATGCTTTTTTAGCTTCTATAGCCACAGCTAAATCTATTTTTACCGTACCTTCAGTAAGCGTAGAAATAATCGGTGAGTGATTATTCAATACTTGAAACAGTCCGTCTTGACCTGGTAATTGTACCGCGGTAACTTCTCCTTCAAATACTTTTGTTTCTGGTGTAATAATTTCTAATTGCATAACTTGCGTTTGTTATTAGTGAGTATCAGCTAACATTTTCTTACCTGCTTCGATAACCTCATCGATGTTACCTTTCAAGTTGAATGCTGCTTCAGGATATTCATCTACTTCACCATTTAAGATCATGTTGAATCCTTTGATAGTTTCTTGAATATCTACTAATACTCCTTTTAATCCTGTAAATTGCTCTGCAACGTGGAAAGGTTGAGATAAGAAACGTTGTACACGACGTGCTCTGTGAACTACTAATTTATCTTCTTCAGAAAGTTCATCCATCCCTAAGATAGCGATGATGTCTTGAAGTTCTTTATAACGTTGTAAGATTTGTTTTACATTTTGAGCACAATCGTAGTGTGCATCCCCTAATACTTTAGCAGAAAGAATACGAGAAGTAGAATCCAATGGATCCACCGCTGGGTAGATACCTAACTCAGCAATTTTACGAGATAATACTGTTGTAGCATCTAAGTGAGCAAATGTATTTGCAGGAGCTGGATCCGTTAAGTCATCCGCAGGTACGTAAACCGCTTGTACAGATGTAATAGAACCATTTTTCGTAGAAGAAATACGCTCTTGCATCGCACCCATTTCTGTTGCTAATGTTGGTTGGTAACCTACAGCAGAAGGCATACGACCTAACAATGCAGATACCTCAGAACCAGCTTGTGTAAAACGGAAGATGTTATCTACGAAGAAAAGGATATCTTTTCCTTGTCCGTCACCTTCACCATCAC
>CANGOA010000028.1 GCA_947455255.1 Flavobacteriia bacterium
GGAGTTTTTCCATGGTGTGCACAAGGTTCTAGACTAACATAGATAGTAGCTTTCGATAATAGGCTTTTGTCTTTTACAGAATGTATTGCATTTACCTCAGCGTGCCCCTCTCCGTATTTTTGATGATATCCTTCACCGATAATTTCGTCGTTTAACACAATCACAGCACCAACCATAGGATTGGGTGCAACATAACCACTACCAAGTTGTGCGAGGTCGATGCAACGTTGCATGAAAAGTTTATCCGAATTGTTTGTAGTTGACATAGGAATAAAGTTACGTCAAAAGATCAATAATCTCTTCACATGTTGCATAATCCTGCATCAACTCTGCTTTCGAAAACAATTCAAAATCGGCGAAATCAAATCCAGGTGCAACCGAACAGGAAACTAAGGAATAACTATCTTTTTCCAATACCGAAGAACCAAAAATAGTGTCTTTAGGGACAAGAAGTTGAGGGGTTTGTCCTGCTAACAGATCATTTCCGACTAAGTGTTGTGTATGACCTTTTTCGGTTAATGTATGAACAATCAACGGACTTCCAGCATGGAAATACCATATCTCATCACTTTTAATACGATGGAAATGAGAAACATTATCGGAAGTCAGCAAAAAATAAATGGCAGTTTGAAGATTGCGAGAACCATCAAAGCAAGTTTCTATTGAACGATACGTCTCTTTGTAGTATCCTCCTTCTGGATGTGGTTGTAAATGTAGTTTTTCGATGATATTGGAAATTTCCTTCTTCATTTAATAAGCTTTGATAAGTGTTTCTAATGGGATATGTAATTCTTCATGAAGTTTACGAATCATATTCAAACTCAATTTTCTAGTATTGTGTAAAATATCACTAACACGACTTTTATAACCTAATATTTTGGCTAAATCAGAATTTGTAAGTCCCTGTTGTTCCATGCGGTATTTAATAGCTTCAATTGGAGTTGGAGCCTCAATAACAAAATTTTTATCTTCATAATCTTTAATTATCAAGGCAAGAACATCTGCTTCGTTTCCCTCGGGAGTATTAGACTCGGCTAAAAACAATTCTTCGAAACGTGCTAATGCTGCTTCATAATCTTCATTTGATTTAATAAGCTTTAGTTCCATTTTATTTTTTTCTTTTATATAAATCAACAGTTTCCGGATCAATTTTATCATACATTGCATGAGTTCCGATAAACTTTATAAAGACCCATACTTTCAAAAAGTTAATTTGGGCAATCAACCTGTACTCACTTCCATTTATCTCAAATATTGCCCTTGAGTTTTTTATCATTCTCGCTTTCACAAAATCACTTGTGACATCACTCGGTTTAGTCCATTTTTTCAACAAAACATCGTGATACCATTTTTCTAAAGTGTTTTTACAATCTGTATGTTTTTTATAAAAATCTATTATTGTACTTTTATTGTAAATATTCATATGCTATTCATTATCAAAGATACTAAAAAAGTAACCAATTTGGTAACTTTTAAAAACTTTTTATTCAACGTTTAATTAAATTTATGAAAAAAATCTCAATAATACTTCTCCTATTATTCAACTTAAATTCATTCTCCCAAACCTTATCAGAACTTGTATTCAAAGGGGATAGCTGTATTTCTGCAAAAAATCCTTCTATGGCTTTGCAGTATTTTACGCGTGCAATTGCACTCGATTCCAAATGCAGTATGTGTTATTATAAACGAGGGGTTGTCTATGCACAGGAAGGTTATCACACAGAAGCAATAAATGACTTATATTACACGAGTCTGTTGCGTATTGCTCAAAAAGATGAGGTATTAGAACATACTTTTTTTCTTTTAGGAGAAAGTTATAATGCTTTAAATCAACCGGAAAAAGCACTTGAGAATTATACAAATACCTTGTTGTTGAATCCGAAAAATTCGGAAGCATTAGAAGCACATTTTTATAGTTTGATAGGTCAAAAAAAATACCCGGAAGCCTTAACAGATATCAAACGTTATCAGAAATTCAGTAAGGATAAATCGAAGGTTCAATTTTTCTATGGAACTTATTACGCAGCTATTCATCATATCGCAAAGGCAAACAAAGCATTTACAAAAGCAATCTTATTGAAACCAACAGCAGGAGAATATTATGTAGAACGCGGGAAATTATTATTAGAAGCATCCAATTTTGAAGATGCTATTTTAAACTTTTCAAAGGCCATTGAATTGGATCAAAATAATGATGTTGCACTATTACAACGTGGAATAGCATATCACAAAGTGAATAATATACTTGCAGGTTGTTCAGATTTTCGTCGTGCAGCATATTTAGGGAATGATGAGGCGCGTGTGATGCTCGAAGCGCATTGCCCTCATTAAGTAAATTTTCAGCGTATTTTTCTTCGTTCGACTTCATAATTCTTTCCTCATGTACTTATGTACACTGCGTCTAGAATTTTTTGTCTGCCTCGAAAAATTACACCGAAAATTTACTTAAGTTATATTCGTTTTATTTTGATGTTTAGTTTCAAAACCATTGGAAATTTATCAATTTACACATTGCTACATTGAATCCATTGTTACATCTGTCAATATTCAAATATTCAAATCTTCAAATCTTCAAATCTTCAAATCTTCAAATTTTCAAATTTTCAAATTAATTTACTGTTCAATCGGCATACCACTTTTCGTACTTGCTTTGTTGTTATAAGGAAAGAAATATCGGAAATCAAACGAAATATAAGTTCCTGTCATACTTCCAAAAATCACCATTTTTTGGTGATTAACGGTATTCTCATTACTTACAGCTACATCAAAAATGGGTTTAATTGGAACACGACCCGAAGCACCAATGTAGAAAAAACCGTTTGTTTCTGTACGGTACTCAAATCCTAGGTTAGCATTCATTTCAACAGCAAAGACACTACGCATTCTACCTTCAGCTCGAAACAAATTATACTTGTTATAAATTGCTGTTGTTGCAACATTTGATGGGTTAAATACAAAGGAAGAACCTAAAGAGGTGTTCATGTATATTTTGTCGGTTAACTTAACGAAAAACAAAATGTTTACTGGAATGTCAAATGCTGTTATTTTTAAGGATTTAGATGTTGTAATTGCAGAATCGAGTTGTGAAAACTGTATGTTGTAATTGCGTTCAATCCGATTAATTCCAGTTTCTAAGGCAATATTTTTCTTGAAGTGAATTCGGATTACTCCTCCGAATGAAGAACCTAATTGTTGCGTGAAATCCCCTTGAATCGTGTCGTTTTTAATTAATAAACGCGAGGAACCAATGAAATCCCCTGCTAATAATGGTTTGTATTGTAAACCGAAATACGCTTTTACACGTGGTGAATTATTCTGTGTAATTCCAAGTGCACTAAAAAAAATAAGTGTAAAAAAGATTAAGAGAATTTTCATTTATTTCCAAGTAGTCAAATATTCAATAGGTTTGCGATGACTCTTTGGCCATTCGATTTCTGGGTAACCCAAATAAATTAATCCCAGACATTTATCTTTTTCTCCAATCTCTAAAAATGCATTCATTGCTGGAGTATAAATAAATGCTGAGGTAGACCAATAAGCGCCAATTCCATACGCTGCTGCAGTTAATTGTAGGTTCTGAATGGCACATGCGACTGCTTCCACTTCTTCAATTTCACGAATTTTTTCTGTTTCATCACGTTTCATACAAACTGCAATTACTGCTGATGCCTGTAATGGACGGGTAAGTAATTTCGCAACTTTCGTGTCTTTTTGATTTTCTTTTGGGGTTGAATCTAAATATAACTGTGCTTGAAAATCAGCTAATTGTTGTCTGGAGTCTTCCGTAAAAACAGTAAATCGCCAAGGTTGTGTATTCCCATGAGTAGGTGCCCAAATGGCATTGTTTAACATCGCTTCAATTTGTTCTTTATGTACTTTACGCGTGCTAAATTGTTCTGGATATATTGTTCTGCGATCTTTAATTAAGTCTGTGATTTCAGAAAGATTATATTTCATTGTTTTCTTTTTATAAATTTTTTCAATTGTGAACGCATTGTGTAAACATTTCAATTTATCTCATACGCCCCAATATCAGGAGTATTTAAAGAACGTGGGTGTCCTTCAATGTCGAATCCGTTAGATAAAGATGGATCACCGTTACCATTCAGGGGGGAGTTCAATTCAAAGTGATAATCATAATTTATTGGATCTTTAAAATAGGGGTTTAAATTCCATAAAATGTTTTTAAAATTTGAATTTTTGTTTTCATCTTTCCATTTAATTAAACAAGAATTAAAATTTAAGTTGATTTTAACTTGAGCATCCTGAATTGTGTCGATTAATACCTCATATTCTTTTGCCCCATGAATAATAGAATTATTTATAGTTCCTTCCATATCAGAAAGATAGATTTTATTGTCTTTCGAATTGTAATAATTGTTTTTAAGTACTAAGGCAGCTGATTTTTCATCTCTACCATAATCTAGAAGATGGCATTGATTAATATAATAGGTTGCTCCTTGTAAAACAAATAAGCCATATTTTTCGTTATTGGCTAGAATACAATTCTCCATTTTTAGTACAGGATGAGCAAATAAAAACACACCATAACTAGCGTGGTTTTCGATGATAGAATTCGTTAGTGTTAATGTGGCTTGTTGATTAGAAGGGTCTTGACTATACATTTGAATGCCTACTGTTCCATTTTTGATTACAGCATAATTTATTGTTGAAGGTTGTGCTTGATTAAAATAGATACCATAATATTGTCCAGAAACATCTTTGTAAAATTCTTCCAAACGATCTCCTTGGAAAATAACAGGTTTGTCTTTGGTTCCATTGATATGAAGAGTACTTTTATCCACATATAGAATCCCATTTTTATGAAGATGAATTTTTGTTCCTGCTTCAATGTTAAGCGTTTTAGCGGAATCTATTTTTGCGAAACCATAAATCACATGCGGTTTGTCACTTTTCCAAAGATTTTCCTGTATACTTTCATTGTAGTAGAAGTATGCATCTTGACCCCACACAACCAAGTTTAAATAATAGTCTTTTCCATTCGTTCTAAAACGTATGGAATCTTCTACCACTAAAGGCAATGATTGATTATTTACATTCAGTTTCACATCGACAAATACGTATAAACTATCTTTTCCTTCAATATTTAAATTTTCAAATTTAGTCCCTGATACACCATCTAAATTTACGCGAAAGGGAGAATTTTTCCCTCCCATCAATTCCACTTCTTGTACAATAACTGTTTTAGAATCTGGATTGTATATTTTGAATTGTTGTGTTGCTGAACCTAAGGTAGTAAATACAGTATCAAAAATTAGCGTATCCACTGAAAATGTTACGTTCGCTTGAGAAAGACCACTCGATTTTTTGCAGGAAGAGGAAAGTCCAACTATACTTAGTTGAACAAACAAATACGCAACAATGATTAGACGATTTTTCACAAGTTATATTTAACGTAAATATTATAAAAATATTTTATAAGTTTCTCAATGTTGTAGGACAAACAAAATTTGTGGTTTTTACGCCAACATTTTTAATTGCGCTAAAACCACCTTCGACATTTATCATACCGTGATACCCTCTACTTTTTAAAATCGAAGCCGCAATCACTGAACGATATCCACCTCCACAATAGATGAAAAAAGAATTGTCTTTTGGAAATTCTGCTAAATGTTCATTGATGTAATCTAACGAAGTTAAATGTGCTTGAGGTAAATGTTCACTTTGAAATTCATTTTCTTTACGAACATCAAAAACAATGGATTCTTCTTTTAATTGTGTTTTAAATTCTTCAGCAGAAATAGAATCAATAGAATCAACTTCTTTACCTGCATTCGTCCAAGCTTCTATACCTCCTTCCAAGTATCCTACCGTATGATCAAAGCCTACACGTGCTAAACGGGTAACTACTTCTTTTTCTCGACCTTCAGGTACAACTAATAATATTTCTTGTTTTACGTCTTTTAGTAATGCTCCAACCCAAGGTGCGAAACTTCCATCTACTCCGATAAAAATAGCATTTGGAATATGTGCTTTAATAAACGCTTCTTCTTTACGGACATCTAAAATAATCGCATCTGTTGAATTTGCAATTAGTTCAAATTTTTCAGGAGATAAGGCCAATGTACCTCTTTCAATAATAGTATCAATACTTTCATAGCCTTGTTTGTTCAACATGACATTGAGCGGAAAATAAGAAGGAGGTGGTAATAATCCATCAGTCACTTCTTGCACAAATTCTTCTTTCGTCATCGTTGCACGCAAGGCATAATTTGTTTGCTTTTGTTCACCTAAAGTACCAACCGTTTCTTTTGACATGTTTTTTCCACAAGCAGATCCTGCGCCATGTCCTGGGTAAACAGTCGTATCATCTGGCAAAGTCATGATTTTTGTGCGTAAACTATCAAACAATAAACCTGCCAATTCTTCTTGGGTCATGTTTGCAGCCTTTTGCGCTAAATCTGGTCGACCTACATCTCCTAAAAACAAGGTGTCACCCGAAAAAACAGCATGTTCTTTTCCGTTAGCATCGATTAATAAAAAGGTAGAACTTTCCATGGTATGACCAGGTGTGTGTAGTACCTTGATAAAACAATTTCCTAATGGAAATAATTGTCCATCTTCAGCAATGGTAGCCTTGAAATTTGGTGCTGCTGTCGGTCCGTAAACAATCTCCGCTCCAGTTTGTTCAGAAAGTGTTAAATGTCCGCTCACAAAATCTGCGTGAAAATGTGTTTCAAAAATATACTTGATGGTAGCATTGTCCGCTTTCGCTTTATCAATATAGGATTGAACTTCACGAAGTGGATCAACAATTGCTACTTCTCCGTTGCAAATTATGTAGTAAGCTCCTTGAGCCAAACATCCAGTATAAATTTGTTCTACACGCATGATTTTATTTTTAGGGTGTTACTACAAATGTACGATGTATGGTTGGGAAAACAAATAGTAAATTATGGTTAATCATACAAAAAATCAATCTAAAATTTTGTATATTTGTTTGTATGCATAATACTTTAAAAAATGAATTATTCAATATCATTTCAGGAAAGAGCGAAATTAGCAATGGAACTATTATCCAAACAATTACCTGTTACCTTAGAGATTGCAAAAACACAAGCTCAAACGCTGAAAACGAAAAGCATTTCAAAGAACAAGAGAAAAAGAGATTAATTGAATTTATTAACCTCAATAATCTTTGGTTAGAAAACATTGATTTTTCTCAATATATAAGCGAAGGTGCTGAGCAGCGAGTTTTTCTTAAAAATGGGGAACATGTTCTAAAGTTAAACGATGGAATCTATTATAATTGCTGGAGAGATTATTTAATTAATTTATTATTGCATAATTTTTTCTTTCCAGATACTGCATATAACCTATTAGGTTTCACCAATGAAGATAACGTACTTTATGCAGTAGTAGAACAAAATTTTGTAACCGTCACTTCAACCACAAATTTAGAGTTGGTAAAAGAATTCTTAAAATCCAATGGCTTCATAAATAATCGAAATAACGATTATATCAATACAGAATTAGGAATAATTATAGAAGATTTACACGATGAAAATGTATTGACAAAAAACGATGTGCTTTATTTTATTGATACTGTTTTTTATATTACTGATTCATTTTGGAATAAATTTACTTTTTAATAAAATTCTCATGACAAAAATACAACATTCAAAAACCTCTATTCGTCCTCAAATTCCAACTGCGCTTGTAAACGAAAACATGACAAACGAGGAAAAATTTCAAAACACAACGCTACGTCCAGTTATTAAAATGCAACACGATTTACTTTTCATGCGTTTGGAAAGTGAATTAAATCAAGCTGCTTTTCAGGATTTAACCAAAGAGGCAAAAAAGCAATTTATTCAAAACGTTCTATTTAAAGGAAATGCGATTCGAAGTGAAGTTATTGGATTGATTTCTGGCTGTTTCACGCTGGAAGAATACGGGTTTTATAGAGAAAACGCCAAAACGATGAATAAACGTATTATTCAGATTATTATTGAACGAGTGATTTCAACGTTGGGGTTGTAAAAATCACCCATTATTCAATGGTGAATCGGATGAATACGGAACTTTACCTGAAGGAACTACTTTAGAGGCAGATTCTAAGTGGTGATCTTGATCGTCAAAGAAAATATGTGCGCCAAAAGCTTCTAAAACATTATCTTTTGCAAGACCACCTAAAAAATATGTTTCGTTGACATACACCCCCCAATCTCTTAGTGTTTTTATTACACGCAGATGAGCAGGAGCACTTCTTGCTGTGACTATTGCTAATCTTAAAGGGGAAGCTTCAATGCTGTGAGGTAATTGATGTTGAAGGTTGGATAATTTTTTTAATAAATTCGCAAATGGACCAGCGGTAAGTGGAATATTTTCATTCTCTTTTTCAAATTGTTGAAATGCTTCCAAACCTTCGCGTTTGTAACGTTGTTCCGATTCGTCTGAAAAAAGCACGGCATCCGCATCAAAGGCTATTTTGACGGTTAAATCATCCGTGATATTTTTGGTCGGTGGGGCATAGATAAGCGCAGCAGCACATATACCACTATCGATTATATTTTGAACATCGTGAGTATCTTTTGATAAAAATAAATCGATGGCATACGCACCAATGTAAGGAGCGAGTGGTTGTCCACCTGAAAAAGCCAATCGTGTAATGTCTAACCCAAAATGTTGCAATGAATTTAGTACACGAACACCAGTTTCTGGACTGTTGCGAGACATAACTACCACTTCCACCAATTGTTTATCAGAAACCTTGTTTAATGCTAATAAATTTTTCACTAAGTAGAAGGCTGTCCCAGGTTCTAATGGTTCATTCTCATGTGCTAACTGATATTCTCGAAATGCTTCTACACCTTCTTTTTCAAAGATTTCATTTTCCGTTTCTAAATTGAACAAGGAGCGTGTCGAAACACCGATAACTAATACGTTGGATAAATCTACTGCCATGATATAAATATATAACTATTCTTCAGAATCTGGTTCAAATCCTAATTGTCTGAGTGCCTCTTCACGAGTCATCGTATACATACCATCTATTGGCGCTATAGGACCTTCTTCAAAACTCATTCGCTTTTCAAAAGGAGACAACGGTTTTTCATCTCTTTTTGGCTTAGATTTTTGCTTCTTTTTTTTCATAATAATTTAATATCTCCAAATCAAACCAATTTCTCCGCCAAATCTTGTCGTTCAAATTTTATATCTTCACCAAAAATTAAAATCATGTCTAAATCGATTGATCGTATTAAAACAATTTTGTTTTATATCCATGAAGTAAAATTTCCGACAATGGAAATGATCATACAAAAATTAATAGATGTTGGTTATGATTCAAGTGAACGCACCACACAACGTGATATTAAATCCATACGAGATATGTTATTGATTGAAGTAAAATTTGATCGAGAAAAAAATGGGTATTTTATCGACGAGGAAAGTCAAAAAACGTTTGAAGAATGGTTATCATTTTTTGAGTTGTATCAAACTGCGAAAGTCATCAATGAAACACTATTAAAAAGCAAGGAAAATATTGATTACATTGATTTTGATAGAAATAAACAAATTATCAACGAACGAATTTTAGCCGATTTACTCCAATCAATTTTTGCTAAGCAAAAAATTCAGTTTGAATACCAAAATTTTCGAAGAGACGATACCAAAATGTATGACTTTAACCCTTATTTATTGAAACAATATCAAAATAGATGGTATGTTTTTGGGACTATAAACGGCGATGAATTTAGAACCTTTGGTTTGGACAGGATACAAAAATTAGAAGTACTAAACCAAACTTTTAAGCCCATTTCCAAAAAACCGAAAGCATATTTTGATGATGTAGTTGGTATGATTTACTCAACGAGTGAAAAAGAAAAAGTGGTGCTTTCATACACTGCACTTCAAGGAAAGTATATTAATTCTCAGCCTTTACATGCTTCTCAACGTATTCTTCTTGAAACAGCGGATGAATTGCAAATAGAACTGCAAGTTCGTATCAATTATGAGTTGGAAGAACAAATCTTAAAACAAGGAGAAAAAGTGAAAGTAATTGAACCTGAATCGTTGAAACAATTGATTAAAGAACGATTATTAAAAACGTTAGGGAATTATTGAACTACGACAAGATTTGGCGAAGAATAAACTTAGATTTGAAAAATTAATTAATGAATTAAACCAAATGAATATTAATAGAGCAAAAATAACAACTGATTATCTAGAAGAAATTAAGCATACATTACCATCAATTTACCCTTGGAATCCTAACCTTAAAGGGTTGTATGAATTAAAAATACTTTCGCAAGATGAAATAGATTCCTTAGAAAATTCTAATGGTGGAAAGTTTGAAAAAGAATTAGAGTTAAAGAAAATAGTGAAAAAATACTTGAATCAATTTCATCAAACAAATGAGGATAATTTTAAAGAATTAGCAAATTGGATCATTAAGGATTGGGGTGGTATAACAGGTGGAAATAATACGGAGGAACTAATACAACAAATAGTTCATACTAAATCTAACATGCCGTTTGACAGAATTGCTAGTTCTTCCAAAGTTGGTGCTTTTATGTTTCCAGAAGAATTAATTATCTATGATTCTCGTGTTGCTTATTCCTTAAATTGGATATTATTAAAAAATGGGGAGTCATCTAATTTTTTCCCGATACCCGATGGGAGAAATTCTAAGATGATGGCTTTTGATATGAATGTGTTGATTCGATTGGGTTTGAAGGATAATACAATCCAACTGCAGAAAATTCATTAGCGAACAAAAAAATGATTAATACGTTCGATAGAAAGGTTTTTATAGATAAAAAAGTTGCTTATAAGGAACTTAACCTATTAATTAAACAAGTACATCAACTTCTTTGGGAGAATAAATATCCAGAAGAATTGTATCGAACTGAAATGTTACTTTTTTCTATTTCAGATAATTATGTGTATGAAGACATTTTAAAATCAGTGGAATTTAGCATTCACAATAAACCTTAGGTTTATTGCATAGTAAAGCATAAAATATTTACGTACTACCAAACGTACCTTTACCTAAAACAAACGAAATGAAACAAGAATGTATATTTGAAATTGGCGGAGAAGGAGGGTCCATCGCTATCTATCGTGAGAAAAGAAAAACTGGAACTGTCTATATTTACAACCATAATGAAACTGATTTTTCGGATGAGGGAATGAACATTGCAATTAAGAATGAATATTCGACTTTTGAAGCTGCAATGTACAAATTGAGCGAAAAAATTCCTTGGTATTGTTTGTATTTGGTAAATGTACATGCAGATTACAAACAAGTAGTTTCCATTGCACTTATCAATAAATTAAATGCGTTAAGTGATCTTGAAAAAGGGGAATTTGAAACATACTCAAAATCTCAATTTGAAAAAATGTTAGGTGTTCGTTTTGAATTGGATAAACAAAACGTTTTTATAGGTGTGTATGACCTTACTATCAAACCAATTGAAGAATCATTAAGCCATTCATCAAACGTTTTCAAAGAATTAAACATAGTAGGAAACGTTGAAATTCAGTATAACTCACTTATCATCAAAGATGAAAACAATCAGATGGCATTTATTTTTCCGAGTGATAAATTTATGGTAGAGTTGTTACCTGTGATTAAAACGGAATGTTTGTGGAAGATTGCACATAAATAACTCTCTACACAATGTGTATGCAATTACGTTAAAAACAAGTTTCGTATATTTGCAACCATACAAAACCGATGAACTATGTGTGGAATAGCAGGATTTATTGATTTCAATAAAAAATCTACGGAAAAAGATTTACTTGCTATGAGCCAAACCTTGTTTCATCGAGGTCCGGATGGGGGAGATTTGAAATACTTTCAGGAATCGAATTTCACGCTTGGTTTAGCACACCGTAGACTTGCTATCATCGATATTACGGAGTCAGGTAAACAACCGATGTTATTTAATCAGCATTGGATTACCTTCAACGGGGAAATTTACAACTACAAAGAAATTCGCACGGAACTTGTTAATCTTGGACATTCATTCACAAGCGATTCCGATACCGAAGTGATTTTACATGCCTATACCCAATGGGGGGAAGCCTGTGTGGAACGTTTCATCGGAATGTTTGCGTTTGTAATCTATGATATCCAGAAAAATGAAGTGTTTTGCGTACGTGACCGTGCAGGTATAAAACCTTTTTTCTATTACTTGAAAGATGGTTTATTTTTGTTTGCATCCGAATTAAAAGCATTTCATGCACATCCAAATTTTGAGAAGAAAATAAATCTAGATGCAGTGGCTGCTTTTATGCAATACGGAAATGTTCCTACACCACACTGTATTTTTGATCATACCTTAAAATTAAAGCCTGGCCATTATACGAAGTTTTCGCTAGGGCAGACTCTAAACGACGTAAAACAAATCCAATATTGGTCGGTATACGACGCTTACAATCAACCAAAATTGGATATTTCCTTCGATGAAGCGAAAAAAGAAACGGAGAAAATTCTACAAAGTGCATGTGATTACCGCATGGTTGCTGATGTTCCTGTTGGAGTGTTTTTAAGTGGAGGATATGACAGTACGTGTGTGACTGCCTTATTACAAAAAGATCGAACAGAACCGTTGAAAACATACACCATTGCAGTTCCAGATATCGGATTGAATGAAGCTGCTTTTGCGAAAGAAACCGCAAATTACTTAGGTACAAAACATACAGAAATTGCGTGCACGGAGAAAGAAGTTCTAGAGTGGATTCCTGAATTACCTTTTTATTACGACGAACCATTTGCGGATAGTAGTGCGTTACCTACGACATTAGTGAGTAAGGTCGCGCGACAAGAAGTAACTGTTGCTTTAAGTGCGGATGCTGGGGATGAGGTGTTTGCTGGGTATAATCGCTACAGCTATTTGTTAAAGTACAGAAGTAAATTAGAACAAATTCCTGGATTTGCGCGTAAGTCCATCGCTGGATTAATGAATATCGTTCCTTCGAATGCTTTGCCAATTCTAAAACACAAATACAATTTTCATAACCGCTATGAAAAACTGAAAGGAATTCTCAAAGATCCTTCAGAAGAAAATATCATGTTGAGTTTGAGTCAACAATACACGGATACACAAATGAAAGAAGTGATGAATGCTTCATTTCAGCGTTTGAAAACGGCGTATCAGTCAAAAGAATTAGCTGCTAAATATTATTCTCCATTAGCTTACATGCAAGCGGTGGATTACCAAACATACTTAGTAGACGATATCTTACAAAAAGTGGATCGTGCAACCATGACCGTTAGTTTGGAAGGAAGAGAACCTTTCTTAGATCATCGCGTGATTGAATGGGCTGCAAAATTGCCAAATGACTTTAAATTGCACCAAGGAAATCAAAAATACATTCTAAAAGAGATTGTACATCAGTATGTTCCAAAGGAAATGATGGATCGACCAAAAATGGGATTTGCGATTCCAATTGCGAAATGGCTTGCGAGCGATTTACGTCCGTTGTTAGAAACCTATATTAATGAAGAAAAAATTGAATCTCAAGATATCTTTAATTGGGAACATGTTTCGAAGTTGAAGCAAGATTTTTTAGGAGGAAAGAAAGAGTTAGATTATAAAATTTGGTACCTCTTGATGTTTCAAATGTGGTACGAAAAATGGATGAGCTAAATGAAGACTAAAAAGGTTCTTTTACTTTGTCCGTATCCGATCGGGAAGGCGCCGTCTCAACGTTTTCGTTTTGAGCAATACCTTTCGTTCCTAGAAGAAAATGGCTTTGAAATAACGGTTAAACCTTTTATTGATTATCAATTATGGGACCTACTCTATAAACCAGGTTTATTCGCGCAAAAAACCATTGGAATGTTGAAGAGTACGTTTAATCGTTTTGGCTTACTTTTCAATGTGCGTAAATACGATTTCATCTTCATGCACCGTGAAGCCATGCAATTTGGTCCACCGGTAGTTGAATTTATCTTAGCAAAAGTATTAAGGAAGAAGATTCTGTACGATTATGACGATGCAATTTGGTTGAAAAATCACTCGGATAGCAATGCCCTACTTTCCTTTACAAAATGGTATTCAAAAGTAAACTCTATTTGCGGTTGGGTGCATACGGTGCAGTGCGGAAACCAATATTTAGCAAATTTTGCAAAACAATACAATCAAAATGTACATATCATTCCAACGACGATTGACACAATCGGAATGCATAATAAGACCATCGATTATTCACGTGAGCGTTTAGCTATCGGTTGGACAGGATCACACTCAACTATGCATTACTTGGACATGATTTATCCAGTTTTGTTACGATTGGAAGAAAAATATGAGTTTGATTTTCTAGTCATTTCTGATCGTAAACCAAGTTTTGAATTGAAGTCTTTGGTTTACTGTAAATGGGATAAAATCAATGAAGTTAACGATTTATGTAAAATCGACATTGGTATAATGCCTTTGAAAGATAACGAATGGTCGGAAGGTAAATGTGCTTTCAAAGGCTTGCAATACATGTCATTAGGAATTCCAACAGTCATGTCGCCAGTTGGTGTAAACAAAACGCTCATCCAAGACAAAGAGAATGGGTATCTAGTTGATTCTGAAGATGAATGGTATGATGTTCTGGCGTACTTACTTGAAAATAAAGAAGCACGTATGCGCGTAGGTGCAAAAGGAGATGAAACCGTTGAGAAATTCTACTCGGTAGAAGCTTTGAAATCTAAATATTTAGAATTATTCCAAGCGATGTAATCTCAATTATTCCCGATGCCCGATGCCTGAGGTTCTCGAAGGCGAGGCTCTCGAAGGTCACTTAAACCTACCAGAAGCAATTACCTTTTCTATTCCTTCTTCTAACTGAATCAAATCACGGTTCAAAATCTCACGCATCTTAGTAATATCAGGTTGTCTACGAGTCATATCTCCATCCTTTAAAGGTGGTAAGTAGATGATTTTAGAACTAGAATTCGTCTTTCTAATGATTAATTCAGCCAAATCTTTGATAGTGTAAATAATGTCATTACCAACGTTGTATACTTGATTTATTGTTTCATTATTTTCTAAAGCGCCAACACAAAACTCAGTATTGTCATCGATGAAACAGAAAGTACGTGTCTGACTTCCATCTCCATAAATAGTTATGTCTTCCCCTTTTACAGCGGCAGACATAAATTTAGACATTACAAAATCTTCACTTTGTTTAGGTCCATACGTATTGAAAAAACGGAAAATGGTATAATCTAAGCCATATTCTTGTTCGAAAGAACGAAAATATGCTTCTCCAACATTTTTAACTACAGCGTAAGGTAAACGAGAATTTAAAGGTGTTGTAAGTTCGTTTTGTGGTAAATGAACAGGTTCTCCATAAACTTCAGAGGAAGAAGAGAAAAACACGCGTTTTACTCCTGTGCTCTTAGCTAAACTTAGTACATTTTTTATCCCTTGAATATCTTCCAATACGTGAATTGGATTATCTAATGTACGAAGTACACCGACCATAGCAGCGTAATGATAGACGTAATCAAACTGATAAGAAGTCATGATAGGACTAATCTCATCCAAATGATTTACATCTGCAACAATAAATTTACAATTCGGATGATTTGGAATATTTTCTTTTCTTCCAGTCAAAAAATTATCAACCAAAACAACATAGTTATTAGGGTTTTCTAATAGTTTTTCTGCTGTCGAACTAGGTACAAATCCAGCACCACCAGTAATTAATATTTTTGTCTTATTGCTGTCCATCTCTATGTATTTTCGAAGCCAATATACGAGTTTTTAGGCTAAAAATGAATTATATTGATTCTTTCGTAATATTTTGCTCCCAAATCCAGGCGGAACTAACCATCTCATCCAATGTTTTTTCAGCTTTCCAATGTAAGAAATTCGCAGATTTGGTTGTGTCTGAATAAATAGACATTACATCACCAGCACGTCTTGGCCCCATTTCATAATTTAAGGAAACACCCGTGTTTTTTTCAAAGCTTGTGATAGCTTCTTTAACACTTACACCATCACCTGTACCTAAGTTTATAACGTTGTATTTTAAATCCGTTTTTCCTTCTATTAATATAGTTAATGCTTTTACATGTGCATTTGCTATATCGCATACATGGATGTAGTCACGTATACATGATCCATCACGGGTAGGGTAATCATATCCATGTACAAACATTTTTTCGCGTTTACCAATGGCAGTTTGCGTGATGATTGGAATTAAACTTGTTGGTGGATTGATAGGTGATTCACCGATTAATCCCGATGGATGTGCTCCAACTGGATTAAAATAACGCAAAGCGATGGTTTTAAAGTTTACCCCACATTTAGCATATAATTCCAATTGTTGTTCTCCAATTTGCTTTGTATGTGCATAAGGAGATTCTGCAGGACTAAAAGGAGTAGTTTCAGTTACTGGCAATACATCTATATTCCCATAGACAGAACAAGATGAAGAAAATATTAAGTGGTCTATCTTAAATGTTTTACAAGCCTCTATTACGTTTATCAATGACTCTAAATTGTTATGATAATATAACGCAGGATTATCAACAGATTCTGGAACAGATTTAAATGCTGCGAAATGGATAACTCCAACTACATTCTCTAGGGTTGATACATAATCAAATAAAGCGGTTTTATTACATAAATCAATCGGATGATTATAAATCTTTCTTCCAGATATTTTTTCAATTCGTGGAAATGTCTCTGCAGATGAATTGGAGTAATTATCAATCGAAACGACTTCAAAATCTGTTTTATCAATTAATTCTAAAATGGTATGTGAACCAATAAATCCTGCTCCACCGGTAACAATTATTGTCTTTTTCATTTCTTATTTCTTTAATGCCGAAGTATACTTGTCACTAACAGCTTTCCAATCTATAACATTCCAAATATTCTTTAAATAGTCAGCACGCTTGTTTTGATATTTTAAATAATAGGCATGCTCCCAAACATCAATGGCAAGTATTGGTGTTCCTTTGTCGACAACTAAATCCATTAATGGATTGTCTTGATTACTTGTCGTTGTGATTTTTAATTCGTTCGTTGGAGTAACAATCAACCAAACCCAACCGGATCCAAACAAACTTGTACCAACCATTGTTATGCTTTTTTGTAAAGAATCTAAGGAACCATATTGTTTGTTTATTTGGTTTAATAATTCTGACGAAGGTGTTTTTGATGGTGTTGGTGATAATAATTCCCAAAATAATGTATGGTTATAATGTCCCCCAGCGTTATTTCTTACAACTGCCGATTGAGTACTGATTGAATTTAAAATTTCAGTCAAACTTTTTGTATTACTCGTACCTATAGCTTTATTCAAATTGGAAATATAAGCTTGATGATGTTTAGAGTAATGAATTCGCATAGTCACAGAGTCAATCGTTGGCTCAAGTGAACTATAAGAATATGCTAATTTTGGTAACGAAAAATTTTGAGCTTGTAAAAAGTTTGATAGGATGACGGATGCAATAAGTAGGATTCTTTTCATAAACTGTTTTTAAGCAAATTTAGAGATTTTTTCACACTTATTGATTCATAGTTGTAACTTGAAAATTTCACTTGGGAAAATCTTTTTACTTTTGTGGTATAATTCACCTTTATACAACCTTTTTGGATGAAAACAAATTTAATAGCAGAACTACAATGGCGCGGAATGATTCAGGATGTAATGCCTGGAACAGAAGAACAATTGTTGAAAGAAATGACAACTGGTTATGTAGGTTTCGACCCAACTTCTGATTCATTACACGTAGGAAGCTTGTTGCCTATCATGTTATTAGTACATCTGCAAAATGCGGGGCATAGACCAATCGCTTTAGTAGGAGGTGCAACAGGAATGGTTGGAGATCCTTCGGGAAAATCTGCTGAACGTAATTTGTTAGACGAAGAAGCGCTGAATAAAAATGTAGAAGGTGTTTCAAATCAATTGAAAAAATTCTTGGATTTTGAAAACGGAGAAAATAAAGCGCTATTATTGAATAACTACGAATGGATGAAAAACTTTTCATTCTTGGATTTTATTCGTGATATAGGTAAACATATTACGGTGAATTACATGATGGCAAAGGATTCTGTAAAGAAACGTATCGAAACAGGAATTTCATTTACAGAGTTTTCATACCAGTTATTACAAGGATACGATTACCTGCACTTACATAAAAATTACGATTGTAAAATTCAGATTGGTGGATCTGACCAATGGGGAAACATTACTACAGGAACTGAATTGATCCGAAGAAAAGGTGGGGGAGATGCTTTTGCTTTTACCTGCCCTTTGTTGACCAAAGCAGATGGAGGTAAATTTGGAAAAACAGAATCAGGAACAGTTTGGTTAGATCCAACAAAAACAACTCCATATACATTTTACCAGTTTTGGTTAAATGCAACGGACGAAGATGCTAAGAAATTAATTCGCTATTTTACATTAATTTCGAAAGAAGAAATCGAAAGCATCGAAAAAGAACACGAAGAAGCTCCACACTTACGTGCGCTTCAAAAAGCTGTCGCAGAGGAGGTAACAACCAGAGTGCATGGTAAAGAGGCACTTGAAGCAGCAATCGTAGCGAGTAACATTCTTTTTGGTAAATCTACTTCTGAAGATTTAAGAAAATTGAACAACGATCAATTCCTAGAAGTGTTTGATGGTGTGCCAAAAGCAATTATTTCTCGCGCTGATTATGGAGATGGTGTAGCTATTATGGATGCACTGGTAGCGAAATCTGCTTTTTTAACAAGTAACGGTGAAGCAAAACGCGAATTAAAAGCAAATGCAATTGCCGTGAATAAAGAAAAAGTAAATGAATCCTATGTGTTGACTGCTAATGATTTAATCAATGATAAATTTGTGTTAATCGGAAAAGGAAAGAAAACGAATTACTTATTAATTGTCGAAATTTAATTTTTTTTTTGATTTTTTTTCGAAAAAGTATTGCAGAAACAAAAAATGAGTGTATCTTTGCACAGCTTTTAACGAAAGGCTTACACAATATAGAAAGTAAATCTAACTTTAGTTAGAACTTCTTAGAAGTAGAAATATTGGTTTGGTAGTTCAGTTGGTTAGAATACATGCCTGTCACGCATGGGGTCGCGGGTTCGAGTCCCGTCCAGACCGCAAGAGTTAAAAGTTAAAGCCTTAGAGAAATCTAAGGCTTTTTTTGTTTTAATATATTTGGATTTTGAATTATGAAATACCTACAACAAGCTTCGCTTGGTAAACGTTCCTACTTTCGTTACCTACTAACGATCACAATTTTAATTGCTATCATTCCAATTTTTGGACAATTAGCCTATAAAGTTGGGATGTCACTGGTCGGTATTCCTGCTTCTGAATTAAAGAATTACACACTTACTCAATCTCGCGATTTAATGGGGAAAAACCTGTTTTTAATTGTGAATCTTTTTCCATTTGTCGTTTTATTTTTCGCAATGCTACTAGCAATCAAATATATTCATCATAGACCGATATTAAGCATTTTTACTGCACGGCCCGAATTTGATTGGAAACGCTTTTTTTTAAGTTTTGGTTTATTTGGATTGGTGTTAGGGATTGGATTAACACATACCATTTTGACTACAAATACGACTCGTTGGAATTACAATCCTGAAACTTTTTGGATGTTGATGGGGCTTTCATTTTTTATGTTACCCTTGCAAACAGCGTTTGAAGAGTTGATGTTTAGAGGCTATTTCCTTCAAGGAAGTATTCGACTATTTAAAAAACCAATAGTATCTGCATTAATTTCTTCTTTTCTTTTTGCTGTTTTACATTTTGAAAATCCAGAAGTTGTGAAATTAGGCGAAGTCATTGTGATCTATTATTTTGCTTGTGGATTCTTCATGTCTTTGTTAACTGTATTGGATAATGGACTCGAGTTAAGTTTAGGGTTTCATACAGTCAATAATATTTTTGGGACATTAATGTTAACTAACAATTGGCAAGTGTTTCAAACAGATGCTTTGTTTATGGATAAGTCAGAACCAATAATTGGTTGGGATTTGTGGGTAATTGTTCTTGTATGTTTTCCTTTGTTACTTTTTATTTTTCATAAAGTGTATAAGTGGAAAACTTGGAGTGAAGTTCTTTTTGAAAACATTGAAATGGATGATAAAGCTCAAAAAGATGAGGTTTTATAATTAAATCGTATTTTTAACCAAAATAATTTCAATGCTTCAACTCACTTCGATAACCAAATCGTATTTTCAGAAAATAGCAGTCGACGATGTGTCTTTGACTTTAAATGAGGGTGAAATTTTTGGTTTACTTGGTCCAAACGGTGCTGGTAAAACTACGTTGATTCGCGTTATTAATCGCATTATAGAGCCTGAAAAAGGGGAGATTCGGTATAATGGAGAGATAATGAAAGCGAAACATTTGGCTGAAATCGGCTACTTACCAGAAGAACGTGGTCTCTATAAGACAATGACGGTATATGATCATGCTGTTTTTTTAGGTCGTCTGAGAGGAATGTCAAAAGAGGAAGTTAATCGAAGTCTGAACAGTTGGTTGGAAAAATTTGAAATTACTTCTTGGAAAAATAAACGTATCGAAGAATTGTCTAAGGGGATGGCTCAAAAAGTTCAATTTATCTGTGCAGTTCTTCACGAGCCAAGTTTGTTAATTTTAGATGAACCTTTTTCTGGTTTTGACCCCGTGAATGTTGAATTGATTCAAAATGAATTAAAATCAATGAAGAAAGCAGGGAAAACAATAATGCTTTCTAGCCATAATATGAAAAGTGTTGAAGAGATTTGTGATCGTGCAGCTCTAATTCATCAATCAAAGAAAATTCTTGAAGGAAGTGTCTTACAGCTTCGAGAAGATCGTAAAGATGGACGTTATGCTGTGAAATTCAAAGGGAATATGTTAGCTTTCACACATGCACTATGGACTGGTTTTGAATTGTTAGATAAAGAAGAGGTGAGTAAGGACCGTTTTGTTGCTTATGTTGCAATGCGCGGAGAAAATAATTTTCAAGATTTATTAAAGACCTTGATTGGTCAAATCGAAATTGAGGCAGCTTGGGAAGTGCTTCCGTCGATGCAACAAATATTTATTGAAACTGTAACAGGTAAAAGTATATGAATGTAAGTTGGTTAGTTGCACAGCGTGAATTGAAAGAAAGAATCAAAACACGTTCGTTTATCGGAATGGCAATTGCAGGGCCGTTATTAGTATTATTGTTGTTGTATATATTGTTTTCGGTTGGAGAAAATAATAAGCCTCATTGGAATGTGTTGATTGTTGATCCGGCAGGGATTATGGATAACAAAATATTAGCAAACACAACTGGTAGTATAAGCTATGATTTTGCGAATGACTACATCCAGTTAAAAGATTTTGAGAAAAGTAAGCGTTTTCAAAAATACGACGCACTACTAGAATTGAATGAAAAAATTTTAAGTAACAAAGCTGCATTCTTGTTTTACAAAGAAAAACCAAGTTTTCTATTTGCTACAAGTATTCAATTTCATTTAGAACGAAGACTGGAAGAGGTGATGGTTGGTAGATTTTCTAAAATGACAGTGCAAGAATTTAGAGGGATAAAACAACCTGTTTCTGTAGCGTTTAGGAATTTATACGATCCTAAAAATGAGTCGTATAGCTTGTCGGGTTGGGTAGGTTTTTTCTTTGGAGGTGTGATTCTTCTTTTTATTTTGTTATTTGGTATGACAATACTTAGAAGTGTATCGAGTGAAAAATCAAATCGTATTGTAGAGGTATTGCTAGCTTCTGTTAAGCCGAGACAGTTGATGTTTGGTAAAATTGCCGGAATTGGTATTGCTGCAGTGATTCAATTTGTAATTTGGACAGCGTTAATTTGGTTAGGATTATCCATTTTGAGAGAATCTCTTTTTCCGGATATGATGAATCTTCAAAACTGGAATATTGGAGAAATGACTGAAAAAGCAACCTCTGGTATGGAAGAAGGAATGTTTCGATCTAAAGTTTATAATGATTTCGTTGAATTAGTGTATTCACGCATACAGTTTGGAGATATGTTGGTGTTTTTCTTGCTGTTTTTTATTGGAGGATATATTTTTTATGGTACTTTTTTCGCGGCACTAGGAGCCACTTCTGGATCTGAGAATGATGGGCAGCAATTTGTGCTTCCAATTATGGCTTTGTTGTTAATTGCTTTGTGGGCAGGATATTATGCAATGCAGAATCCATTAAGTCAATTAACCTATATTTTGTCCTTTTTACCATTTACTTCTCCTATGGTTTGTATGGTTAAATTAGCACAAGGATATTCTTTAGGGGAAGGCTATCAAATCTATGTTTCTTTTACTATCTTAGCGCTGAGTTCGTATGCTACTCTTAGGATAGCAGGGCGACTTTACCAGAATGGAATACTTCAATTTGGTCATCGTCTGAGACTTACACAATTTGTTACTTGGTTAAAAAATGGATAGTAAACGTATTGCAGTCATTGATTTAGGGACAAATACCTTTAATTTGCTTATTGCTGATGTTTCCAGAGAGGAAGTAGAAGTGATTCATGCTGAAAAAGATGGTGTCGCACTTGGTATGGGTGGGCTTAATGACGGTGTGATTGTATCGGATGCTATTTTGCGTGCTGTAAAAACCATGACTCATTTTGCTAGTATGTGTAATCGTCATGAAGTGGATGAGATACGTGCTTTTGGTACTTCGGCTATTCGTGATGCGATAAATGGTCGCGATTTTGTACAACTTATCGAAAAAGAAACAGGTGTTCAGGTTGAAATCATTACTGGAGAACAAGAAGCAAATTACATCTATGAAGGTGTAAAATGGACGCATGACTTCACGGAACAATCCATGGTTATGGATGTAGGAGGTGGTAGTACAGAGTTTATTTTTGCAGGACCTAAAGGAGTTGATGATTTAGTTTCTTTGAATATTGGAGTTTCTCGAATTTTTCAAGAATTAGAATTAAGTGATCCTCTTACTCTTGAAGAATGTATTAAAGTAGAAGAGTGGATTTCTTCTCGTGCTGGAGAATTTATGAAAGGAAAAACCTGTGAAACTTTGATTGGTGCGTCAGGGTGTTTTGAAACATTTTACGAAATGATTAACAAGCAGCCATTACCAAGTTTTACTGATACTGAAGAATTGCCAATTAAAGACTTTTTAAGAGTGTTAGATTGGATTATAATGTCAAGCCAAGCCCAACGCGACTTAAACCCGCATATCATTCCAATCAGACGTAAAATGGCGCCGATTGCCGCTATTAAAACTCGTTGGGTAATTCAGCAACTTGGAGTTAATAAAATTGTTGTCTCCCCTTGCTCTCTAAAAGAAGGAGTACTCCAATCGTAATTGTTAGTGGAGGCATGGGTTATCGTGGTAAGCGTTAATCGTAGTAAGGGTTAATCGTAGTAAGGGTTAATCGTGATTAACCCAACACCTGCAAAACAAACCTCTAAATATTTTATTTATAAGAATATATTGGTTCTTGAGAACCTTTTGTTGAGTGGCATGAATTACAATTACCAGAACTTAATGTTCCACCCATAATTATAGTGTCTCCTTTATGGATTATTGCAGGGGATTTGTCTAGGAAATTTGTGGATTCAGTTGTGTAAAAGTTGCCTGTTTTATCAAGTGAAATAGGTTTACTAACTCCAATAAAGTTTCCAAGAGAATCTTTTATGTCACCATTTTTATTTCTAGTGAATAATACCATTACAGCATTTTGCATTGGTGTAGATTTATTACTCTCAAATGCTGATCCGCATATCTGAAAACATCCACGACCTTGACCTCCAGATGTGTGACATGAAGAACAATCTTCCCCTCGGTTATGGCTAGCTCTAGCTGCAGTGCTAATATTCGTTTCTGTACATTTTCCCGAACCAGAACGTTCACAGGAGGTTAAAATGATGCTAAATACTGTAAGTGTTAAAAAGGCAATTTTCATAAGTAGTATTATTGATGTTAAGTTAAAGGTAAAAAAAATATATGAATCAAATAGTAAATGAAACGTTAATTACGTGTTATATTTTTTAGTGATTAAACTCCAAAGGAACCTCCATGATTAACACCTTGGTGTTGTCTGTAAAATGGAAATCAACTTTTTTTGTTTCTACAATTCCCATACCGTCACGTCGATTCAGTATTTGTCCATCAATTGTTAATTTTCCCTCGATAACAAATACATAAATCCCAGTTAATTCTCCTTTGAAGTGATAAGTTTTTGAAGTGTTTGCATCCATTTCACTTAAGAAAAACCATGAATCTTGATGAATCCATCCTCCTTGATCTTCAGGATTTGGAGAAACAATTTGATTCCACTCGTTAATCGTTTGTGTAGCTTTTACATCAATTTCTTGATAACGTGGTGTAACATTGCGTTTGTTTGGGAATACCCAAATTTGCAATAATTTAGTTTTATTCGTCGAGCTTGGGTTGTATTCACTGTGATAAATCCCAGTTCCAGCACTCATGATTTGGATTTGTCCAGCTTTGATTGTTGCTGAATTACCCATACTGTCTTTGTGTGCAACTTCCCCTTCTAGCGGAATAGTGATGATTTCCATGTTGTCATGTGGGTGCTCCGGAAAACCAATTCCTTCGGCAACTTCATCGTCGTTTAATACACGAAGTGCACCAAAATGCATTCGGTTGCGATTATGATAACCTGCAAAGCTGAAAGAATGTTTTGCTAATAACCAACCGTGATCGGCAAAACCGCGTGTATCTGATTTGTGAAATATTGTCTTCATTGTCTGTTGTTTTGTGTTGAGAATTTGTTGTCCTTTACTTCCAAATATACAATTTTTATTTTGAATTAATTAGGAGGTGTACAGATTAATTATCAAACATTTTTTATTAATTTAATTATTTATATAATATTAATTAACTAATTTTTAAACAGTTTATTAATTGTATTTATTTAATGTTTTAATTTATGTTTGTAACATCTTAGTATTAGTCTTTTATCGTAATCGAAAATCATTCTCGATTTCGTAAATTTGGTATTCAAGTTTAAGACTTTGGTGGCTTCTATAAATTAGATTTTTTGAGGCAAACCAAAAATTAAATCCGGAGTTTACTTTAGTAAATGAGGAATTTAAATTTGCAGTTGAACGAAAAAAAAGCAATTTATAGAAGATACCATGTATTTAATTTTCGATACTGAAACCACAGGTCTCCCTAAAGACTGGAAAAAACCATATACCGATACGGATAACTGGCCACGCGCAATACAAATTGCTTGGCAGTTGCACGACGAGATGGGGGAATTGGTGGAGGCGAAAGACTATATTATTCAACCAATAGGTTTCGATATTCCATACGATGCGGAGCGAATTCACGGAATTTCTACAGAGTACGCGATGCATGATGGAGTGACACTTGAACGTGCTATGGCGGAATTTCAAGAAGCACTTTCGAAATCTAAATTCATTGTTGGACAAAACGTAGGTTTCGATAAAAACATTGTTGGGTGTGAATTCCATCGTCTCGGTCTTGGAAACGAATGGCAAAATCTACCTGTTCTTGATACTTGTACAGAAGTCACCGCGACAATGTGTAAATTGCCTGGAGGTCGTGGTGGAAGATTTAAATTGCCGACCTTATCTGAATTACATACAGAATTATTTAACGAACCATTTGCGGAAGCGCACAATGCGACTGCCGATGTGGAGGCAACGACTCGTTGTTTCTTTGAATTGGTTCGTAGAGAGGTTTTTACTCCTGAAGAGTTAAAGCAAGAATTAGCTTATTTCAATCGCTTTAGAGAACACAATCCTACGACGATTCAGCCAGTAGGATTACAACATGTAAACCTAAAAGAAGCAAGTGCTGCTCTGAAAGCAGAATCGCAAACCGAAGCTTCCAATGTATCAATAGGAGGAAAAAAAGACATCTCCCATTTAAAGGATGTGCCTTTTGTTCATTTGCATAACCATTCACAATATTCTATTTTACAGTCGACTATTACAATTGGTGGTTTAGTACAAAAAACCATAGAGCATGGAATGAATGCCGTTGCTCTGACGGATATTGGAAATATGATGGCTGCATTCCATTTTGAAAAGGCGATCAGCGGCCACAATAAAAAAATTAAAGAGGAGCGTAAAGAGGCGGATGAAGCAGGGTTAGAATTCACAAAAAAAGAGATTATTCCGATTATTGGATGTACGTTTAATGTTTGTAGTAATCATTTAGATAAGACACAGAAAGATAATGGTTATCAAATTGTTTTGTTGGCCAAAAATAAAGTTGGTTACCACAATTTAATTAAACTTTCTTCCATCGCATTTACGGAAGGGATGTACTATGTTCCACGTATCGATAAGAAGTTAATTGAGCAATACAACGAAGATATAATCGTGTTGTCGGGTAACTTATATGGAGAGATTCCAAACATGATTTTGAACCTTGGGGAAAACCAAGCGGAAGAAGCATTGTTGTGGTGGAAAAATTTGTTTGGGGAAGATTTCTATTTAGAAATCATGCGCCACGGACAAGAAAATGAAGATCGTGTCAACCAAACCCTCATCAAATTCGCGGAAAAACATCAAGTAAAATTAGTTGCTACAAATAATACGTTTTACTTAGATAAAGCGGATGCGGTATCGCATGATATTTTACTGTGTGTGAAAGACAACGAATTAGTCTCAACACCTGTAGGTCGTGGAAGAGGATTTAGATATGGCTTGGAGAATCAAGAATACTATTTCAAGTCGGCAGATGAAATGAAAGAATTGTTTGCGGATTTGCCGGAGGCAATCTTAACGGTAGGCGAAATCATTAACAAAATTGAACCATTTGGTTTGGCGCGTGATGTTCTCTTGCCTGCGTTTGACATTCCAGAAGAATTTCAAGACCCACAAGATGCAATTGATGGAGGAAAACGTGGTGAAAATGCGTTTTTGCGCCATTTGACCTATAAGGGTGCTGAAAAACGTTATCCGGTAATTACGGATGAAATACGAGATCGTATCGATTTTGAATTAGCTACTGTTGAACGAACAGGATATCCAGGATATTTCTTGATTGTACAAGATTTTTGTCAAGCAGCTCGTGATATGGGGGTTTCTGTAGGTCCCGGTCGTGGTTCTGCTGCTGGTTCTGCGGTAGCCTATTGTACGGGAATTACAAATGTGGATCCAATCAAGTACGACCTACTTTTTGAGCGTTTCTTGAATCCTGACCGTATCTCGATGCCCGATATTGATATCGATTTTGATGATGAGGGTCGTGGACGTGTAATTGATTGGGTAATTGAAAAATATGGTTCTAACCAAGTAGCGCAAATCATTACCTATGGAACGATGGCAGCTAAGTCTTCATTGCGAGATACTGCGCGTGTGTTGGATTTGCCGTTATTTGAAGCAGACCGTTTGGCGAAATTGGTTCCTGATATTTCACTCAAAAAATTGTTTTCGCTAGACGATGCGGAATTGGCTTCCAAATTGAAAAATAAAACGGAAGACATACAATCTGCCAATGAATTAAAGCGACTTTCGCAAGGTTCGGACTTGTCTGCGAAAGTAATTCAGCAAGCAAAACAATTGGAAGGTTCGGTTAGAAATACTGGTATTCACGCATGTGGGGTGATTATTACGCCATCCGATATTACACAATTCGTACCTGTTGCGACCGCAAAGGATTCGAACATGTGGTGTACACAATTTGATAACTCGGTTGCGGAGGAAGCGGGATTGTTGAAAATGGACTTCTTGGGGTTAAAGACCTTGACCTTAATTAAATATGCGGTTAAAAACGTTAAAGAACGACACGATATAGATTTAGTTCCGGATGAATTTCCGGTGGACGATACTCCGACCTACGAACTTTTCCAACGTGGAGAAACGGTTGGTATCTTCCAATACGAGTCTGCCGGTATGCAGAAATACATGAAGGAGTTAAAACC
>CANGOA010000029.1 GCA_947455255.1 Flavobacteriia bacterium
GCAATAGTTAAGAAAGTGGAGCTATTTGCTTTGGCAGAATCTTTGGGAGGTGTAGAATCATTGATTGGTCACCCAGCAACCATGACGCATGCTTCTATACCAAAAGAAGAGCGTGAAAAAACAGGTGTAGTTGACTCATTAATTCGTTTAAGTGTTGGTGTGGAAGATGTAGAAGATTTAATTGCAGATTTAGAGCAAGCGTTGGCGTAATTATAGATTATGCGTTATGCATTCTTGGTCATAACATAGATAAACAAATAAAGGGCGAAAATTTTCGCCCTTTATTTGTTTAATTTCAGTTACATTCTCTTTTTGCAATATTCGGTCAACATTTGAAGCTCCTTAAAATCTAATGAATATACTAATCTATCCAAAGCTGTCTTTTCTGAAATCTCATTTAAAAATATATTATCAGTCAATTGATAATCAATTCTTTTAACATTTTTCAGATTAGGATACCTTAAGCTAATCCCACCATAGAAATAATCTAAAGCTTTCCCATACTGTTTCAAGGAAAGATAAATCAATCCAATTTTTAGATTTGTTTCATATCTATTCGGATATTTTATTCTAATTTGATCGTATTCTTTCAATGCAGAATGAAAACATCTTTGATAAACCGATTCATCCGCAGAATAGGATAAAAAATCATATGTAGAAGTAGTATCATAAGTAATAGAACAAGATTTATTCATTCTATATTTTACTTTGTTGGTGTAATTTTGCAATCCAAAAACCCCTGTTTCAATCCAAATATCCATTTCATTTACTTGAATTGGATTATCAAATGTTGTTTCTAATGTTTTTCCACCTACATTAATCTCAACAATACTATCATATAAAAAAGAAGAGTTTACAGATATTGAAACAAATTTACCGCTAATAGAAATTGAATTATTTAATAGAATTAAAAGATAGTAGATAAAATATATTATACTAAATGTCAAACAAATAAGTAATTTCTTGTTGAATTTAAAATACAAGAAAATAAATAGTGATAAAACAAAAGAAATAGTAAAAAAAGTTATTTCAAAAGTTGAGGAAAGATTAGTAAATGCAGATTCATTTTTTGCTAATTGATAATAATATATAGACAGTAAAATAAACAATCCATTAAATATTAATATAGAAAATAGATCTATAATCTTTTTAATAAACGTCATTTTTCATTGATATATTAACAATATATAATTAACAAATATAATTAATAAACTAATTCTTATTTTTTTTGTAATCCGTAATTTATAATTCATAACTCATAATCCACTAAATAGTATCAAATATTTTTATAACTTTGTACTCTTTTGGACTATCCAAAATAGGAGTAAAAAGCACTAAAAAATACGACGATATGAGTAAAATGAAACTTTCCGAATTCAGTTTCGATGTTCCTCAGGAATTAATTGCACAACATCCAACAGAAAATCGTGATGATGCCAAAATGATGGTAATCAACCGAAAAGAAAATAAAATTGAGCATAAATTATTTAAAGATATCATCAATTATTTCGATGATGGAGATGTAATGATTACGAATAATTCACGTGTTTTCCCAGCTCGTATGTATGGAAACAAAGAAAAAACGGGTGCAAAAATTGAAGTTTTCTTATTACGTGAGTTAAACAGAGAGTCTTTATTGTGGGATGTATTAGTTGATCCAGCTCGTAAAATTCGTATTGGAAATAAATTATATTTCGGTGATGATGATTCATTAGTAGCTGAGGTAATTGATAATACTACTTCCCGAGGAAGAACATTACGTTTCTTATTTGATGGTGATTATGAAGAATTTAAAGCAAAAATTACGGAATTAGGAGAAACTCCTCTTCCAAAATACATTGATCGTCCTGTTGAACCAGAAGACGAAGAGCGTTACCAAACAATCTATGCAAAAGTAGAAGGTGCTGTAGCTGCTCCAACAGCAGGTTTACATTTCTCTCGTCAGTTATTGAAACGTTTAGAAATTAAAGGCATTGATTTTGCAGAATTGACTTTACATGTTGGTTTAGGTTCTTTTAGAACAGTAGAAGTGGAAGATTTGACTAAACATAAAATGGATTCGGAGCAAGTGATTATTCCGGAAAAATGTGCTGAAATGGTTAACAATGCAAAACGCAATAAAAAACGTGTTTGTGCTGTTGGTACAACAACGATGCGAGCGATTGAAACTTCTGTTTCAACGGAAGGAATGTTAAAACCATTTGATGGATGGACAAACAAATTTATCTATCCTCCTTATGATTTTAGTATTGCGGATAGTTTGATTACTAATTTCCACCAACCACTTTCTACATTATTAATGATGATTTCCGCTTTTTGTGGCCACGATTTAATGATCGAAGCGTATAAAACAGCGATTAAGGATAACTATCGTTTTTATACCTATGGAGATGTTATGTTGATTATTTGATTTATAAATAAATTTTTCATCGTTCGACTTCAAAATTTAAATTAGCTACGCTGAGACTTCGTGTTCTCATTTACTGATGTAAACTGCGGTTTAAATTTATTGTCTGCCTCGAAAAATTAAATTTATAAATCAAATATGTATTATAAATTTTGAATGGTCGTAATTATTACGACCATTTTTTGTTTATATAATAAATCTATTTATTCTTCGTCTTTATACTCAAACGGATAACCTTCAAACATTTCGGTTAATCGATGTACTTGGTAAACGCTTCGCGTATAAGCGTTAGATAACGCAATAATACACACTGTGTCACCGCGTAGGGTTGCGTAACAACCTGTATTTCCATGCCACCAACCTGTGTGGAAAAAATACGGTTTTTTATCTGGTACTTCTACCATTCGCATACCTAAACCATAATTTCTAGATCCTGGCTTTTCATAGCTATAACCACGGTAAATTTCTTTACGAGATTTTTCGGAAAGGAAATCATGCGAATAAGTTGCGATGTCCATTTTAAGCAGATCTCGTGCGGTACTATACATATTTTTATCTCCGTAGATACCATCCAAGAAATCGACTGCTTGTGTTTGAAAGCGCGAATTGTAGGAAGGAGAAATTTTATTTATTTTTTCTGGTTTATCTAAAATAAAACTATTGTTCATTTTCAGAGGGTCAAAGACCAACATTTTCATTGCCTTTGGAAATTTTACTTCTGTGACTTTTTCGACTACAAGCGCTAATAAAGCATAATTAGTGTTGCAGTAAGCGAAATGGGTTCCCGACGGGAAATTAAGAGGGAAAACGTGTTTATTTAGCAATTTTAAGACATCTTGGTTGGTCATCTTTTTAGAGTGATCCCAAATACGATCAGCAAAATATCCATAATAGGGAACTCCACTACGATGTGTAAGTAGCATACGAATTGTAATGCCTTTGTAGGGGAAAATTGGCAAGTATTTACGTACATCGTCTTCTAAGGATAATTCTTTTCTATCGACCAAACGCATAATTGCTAAGGCAGTTACTGATTTACTAATCGATGCTAAATGGATGGGAGTGTTTGTTTCTAGTTTCTTCTCGTTGTTGTAATCCAAATAACCATTGACTTTTTCAAAGATGATTTTACCATTTTTAGCCACTAAAAACATTCCGTTAAAACGATCATTTCCTAGTATTTGGTTGTAAAACGGATAAATATGCTGCCGTTTGTTAGTGATATATTGATTACTAACAGTATTAAATTTCGGTTTGTATTGTGGGATTTTTAATGCTGCTTCAGAAGATTGTTGGTGTTTAGTAGTACAAGAAGGACTTGTAGGCACTACCAAAATCAATAAAAAACAAATATGGATGATGTGTTTCATAGGGAAACAAAAGTAGTAAAAAAGGGATGAAAATATTATTTTATAAAGTAGTAATTCTGCTTTATAGAATTTGATACTTTTTATGGGTGTAAGCCTAAAAACTTCTTAAATGTTAGAGTTTTTTATGGGTGTAAGCAGAATTTGAGAGTTTGTACTCTTGTCAATTATTTTTTTGACTTCCAAATATAAGCGTCTAAAATGTAATGAACAACTTGTGGCATTATGAGAAGTGGTATCATAAATGCTAATACTTGATCACTTTCGATTAAATCAAAAAATGGATAAATCCATCCAAAAGTTTCACTGTGTTCATGCCATATCAGTGAATCCCATAATCCCTCCTCTATATATGCAAAACCAAAAATGATTAAATAGAAACAAATCCATCCCCATTTTGAAAAAATAAATTTAAAAAAATCAGAAGAACTGTTATTTAATTCTCGCTTTTCAGTTACCCATACTAAAGCAAAATAAGGTATTCCATGGCCTATTACATTCACTAATGAAAAAGTAAAGTCGTTGTTTATTAGAACTATCGAAGAATACCAGGCGAAACTAGTACTTAGAGTTATAAGCATTCGTCCAATATTCCATTTTTTATGAAATTGATATTCTTTGAATTCAATATATATGTAAACTAAGTGAATAAGAAAATAAAACATTTTTAAAAACGAAACCAAAAATGGGAGATTAATATATTTAAAATCTCCAGCTAACATCCAATTAAAATTTTGTTGACCCTTGCAATGCCAAATTAATATTGGAACAACTGTAGAAGCATATATGGATAAGCTTAATATTTTTCTGTACCATTTATTTGCTGATGGAAGACTATAAAGTCTAAAAAAACCGTATTGTTGACGTACAAAATGATAAACAGCAAAATAGGCTAAGCAGCTCCAAAATAAATAGGAGCTTGTAGAATATATTAAAATCCCACCCATCCAAACAAATACCGGTAAATACTTCATTTTAAACCCAAAGTTACACCAGGCATCCTCTTTAAAATAGGTTTTATAGACTGAACTATATACATGAGCAACATCAATTGCTAATACAATTAATATCCATGAAATAGGAAAAATTTCTGTGCGTTGATTATTTAAAAATTGATTTGGCAGAAAGAAAATGCAAATTGCAGGTATTAATTGGGGAAATACAAACCAGATTGTGTCAAATTTTGGAGAATATATCCATGTTGATTGTTTCATACATGCTTAAATTAACAACGATTTAACAGCGTTAATACCTTGTGAAAATCCTTCTTCAAAAATTGAAAATCCGGAATAATCTGTATGCGCTAAACGAATGATATTAGATTGAATATTTTTCTTACTAAAATTGTAATGTTTTTCCAAACTTTTTGGATATGGCGTTACCATTCCATGCCCCCATTGCTGAAAAGTCATAGATTCAATGTAATTTTCTATGTCACTATGTAAGCCTTTCAACTCGGTTAACACTAATTCTTTCATTTCCTCTTCAGTGAGTGAGAACATTTTTATACGTTCTTCTTTAGCCCCTTGTTTATCAAAAGCGAGATAAACACTAATTACATATTTGTCTTTTAGTTGCGTAAATTCTTGGTGTTGATTATAAATATATCCAAGTCCTTTTGTGCCAAATTTTACATTATCCCAAGCCAACTCTAATCCATTTGTTTCTGGAAATGAAGATAAAACGACACTTGTAACTAACCATGGATGATGGATATAGTTATCAAAGTCTTCACTCTTCCAAAAAGGAGATTTTAAAATGTGCTTTGTGACATAAGAAGGAGTAGCAATAATTACTTTTTTTGATTTGTAAAATTCAAAGGTATTACTCTTACAATTAAATACCGTAACTAAAGCATGGGTATCCTTTTCCACAACTTCAGAAACAATGTAATTGGTTTTTAAATGTGTTTGAATTGGTTTTCGTAACAAATTCACTAAATAACCATTTCCTTCAGGCCAAGTTAGTACGTTAGAAGGTATCGTATTGGAAGGGTTTGATTTTCTTCCTGCAAAATAATTAATTCCTGACCAAGCAGAAACTTTATCAAATCCTGCACCAAAGTCATCACGACAACAATAATCCAAAAACCAACGAAGTTCTTCCGTCACAAAATGATTATCGTTTAGAAACTTCTCAAAAGAAATAGAATCGAAAGCAAGCAATTGTTTATCTTTTGAAGCGCTTGTAATAGGAATATTAAATAAAAATAATCCATCGTTTCCTTTCATTTGTTTATATTCATTCATGCATGAAAAAAATCGATTTATTTCGTCGTTGACATGCTTACTTAATCCATAAGATGGGACCAAGCCTTCTTGAAATAAACCTCGGTATAATAAACGTTCATCTGGGGCATGACAAAGAAATTCTTCATTGTATTCTTGCGTTCCATTTTTAAATTCATTTGTAATTAATCCATACTCCTTTAAAAATGCGATTAATGGTCGATTATCAGGATTAGGAAGGGTTAAATAGTGTGCTCCAAGAGGAAAACCTGAATATTGATTTCGGCTAGAAGTTGAATTTCCTCCGACCACATCGTTTAATTCAAACAATAAAAAATTAGAATGATTAGATTTTTGAAGTTCATAAGCAGCCGATAATCCACTTATCCCTCCACCTACAATTATAGCATCAATTTCAATTACATCAGAATCAGTGTTTGGAATTAATTTTGCATCACGAATCAGATGACCTCGAGATTTATTAGCTCCAATCAATTTAGTACTAATTGTTCTTTTCTTGGAAGAAGAACAGCCTAATAAATTCGGAGCTACAATAAATGCAGTTCCTATTGTTCCAATATAACGAACAAATTTTCTTCTTTCCATGCTGATCAATTAAAATAAATCACCCCACTCACGTTCAAACATGGATATTAGCACTTGATTTTCAAGTCTATTGACAACATTTGATTTGTAGTACATGTCCTGCGGAAAATTTCTCATGTTAAGAAATTCCTTTTTGGTATAATATTTTAATCCTTTTGGTAATCTTCGTTCTTGTAATTCACTTAAATCTTGTCCGAACATAATGTATCCCCATTCTCCAAAAGAAGGAACATATGTATGATATGGAACCGTAGACATATTTGTTTGTTTTATAGTATTGTTAACACACCAAAATGATTCTTTTGCATTTAAGGGAGATGTACTTTGCATAACGACTTTCGTATTAAAATGCATGGCACTTTGAAGCATTTTGAAGAAGGTTAAAGTATATAATTTACCCACAGAAAAATTGGAAGGATCTGGAAAATCAATAATGATTACATCGTACTTTTTCTTATTTGTATTTCGGAGCCATTGAAATGCATCACTATTAATCACGTTCACTTTATGATTAAGTAGAGAGTGATTATTTAGTCCGCTCATAATTTGATTTTTTGAAAAAAGCTCTGTCAACTTAGGATCTAAATCTACGAGAGTAATATCTTTTACTTTCGGATATTTTAAAATTTCACGGACTGCGAAACCATCTCCGCCACCAAGTATAAGTACATTTTTGCATGAGGGTGCTGTTGACATCACAGGATGTACCAATGCTTCATGGTATCGGTACTCATCTTTGGAATTAAATTGTAAATGATTATTTAAGTATAAACAATAATGATGATGATTTCTCGTTAATACAATTCTTTGATATTTAGAATGTTTTGCATAAATAATGGATTCTCCATACATTTCTGATTCACTCATCCGTGTGACTTCATTCGAAAAGACAAATACAAAAAGTAGTCCAAAACCAGCAATTATACCGGCAGTATATATACGTTTAGCATGTTTGATTTCTGTTTTAAAATAATGAACTAAATACAGTGCCAATCCGATATTAAATAATCCAAATAATACTGAAGTACGAATAATATTTAAATGGGGAATAAGCAAAATCGGGAATAAAATGGAAGCTAAAAGTGCGCCGACATAATCGTAAGTAAAAACACTTGAAACTAAATCTTTAAACTCTACTTTACTTTTTAAAATTCTCATTATTAAAGGGATTTCCATTCCTACAAATACACCAGTGATTGATATCAGAGTATATAATACAAATTGAAAATAGGCCCCAAAACTGAAACAATAAAATAAAATAGCGCTACTTAATCCTCCGACAACTCCTGTGATTATTTCTATTTGAATGAACTTTTCAATTAGTTTCTGATTAACATACTTAGATAAGTAAGAACCAACACCCATAGAAAATAAATAGGTTCCAATAATTGTAGAAAATTGAGTTACCGAATCACCCAAAAGATAACTCGCTAAAGTACCCGCAACTAATTCATAGATTAATCCACACGTTGAAATTACAAAAATGGTAAAGAGTAATAAATACCTCATGTTAATGAATTGCGGAAGCGATAATTATTGCAATTGCTAACATAAATCCAGTAGCCATGACTGCTAAAGCCATATTTTGACGTTCTGAGATTTCTTTCCATAAATTTAAAATTGTTATTTTTTCAATAATAACAAAAGAGATTACAAGGATCAAAATCCCTAAAAAAGAATAGATTAAAGATCCCACTACTGCATGTAAATTGATTAACTCGTTCATAGTATATTTATTTATGATGTACTTTACCATAAGGGTATCCTGATGCTCCCCATTTAGTTCCTGTTTCGTCTTTAAATAATTTAAACCCTTGTACTTGAGCCCATACTAAAAAGATAAAGGCGCCAACAAAAAGTCCGACGATTATTTTTAATTCTTTATTCATCTAATCCATATCTTTTTGCTTCAAAACGATTGTAAGCAAAGTTGTATAATATTATTAATCCTGCTAGAATTCCAATTAAAATCCAATAATTCCATACACCTGGAGAAGCACTATACACTTCTAAATTAAATGGCAAATGTAAATCTGGATTAGAAGAAATAATTTTACTTTTTAAATGATATTTTCCAGAAGGAACATCTGACATTCCTACTTCTGTCTCATTAGAACCTTCACTCCATGAATAACCCTGATCTACTCCCGAATAATATTCGATTCCTAATGCAATTTCTCGCTCTTCACCGGTCTTTTCATTTACCAATGTGAGTTGATTTTCAATCCACTGGTTGTCAATATTAGAATTTCCTAGAAAACTTAAATAATAAGAACTGCCTTTTTCCTTCAATTCAAATGAACGTGAAACTATTTCTTTACCATCTGTTGTGTTTGCCTGATGTATTCCTGCAACTAGATAGTCGGAATTGAAAAAGTTTAAACAAAGAAACAGAATCGAAAATACAATTGCACTTAAAACAGCATATTTATTTACTAAATCTTTATCTAAACCTCCAAAAAATGGTTGCGCCATTCCTATTGTTCCATATTCAGATTCTATAAATGGCGTTGAAGGAAAAATAGTTTTTAGTTCAGTTTTACTTAAGTACCTTCCTAAGAAAAAATCACAATGTTTATTTTGGACTTCGATTGACAAAAGGAGAGGTGGGTTGATAAAATCGACACACTTGATTTTACTTGTATCAACAGCATTGTAATTAAATTCACCAACGATTGCCACCGTCGAAACATTATAAACAAACAATCGATCATAAATCACATTATTAAATGAGAATGTTTTATTTGCCTTTTTATATGCTTCTGACAATTCGTTGTATCTTATATCATCTTCCTGAATATATTCTAAATAATGATAATGTCCGTTGCACTCTGAAATAAAATGATGTTTATTAAATTGGTCAATAAATACATATTCTACCCATTTCTCATAGTTATCTTTTCTATAAGCTTTTCCTATTAAGGTAATTTCACGGTCATTAATTTTTCCTTTTTTATAAAGATAAAAACTAGTATAATCTCTTTTCCAGTTATTTGATAAGTTATAATATACTTCAGGACTATTTCTGTGATAAATTTTATTACAATTCGGACAAGCGATAATTACATATTCCTCAGGTTGGAAAATATCCATTTTGTGCTTGCAATTCTTACAAACAAATGTTTTATTTTCTGAATTTTGAGTAACTATGTCGCTCATTAGTTGAATTTTGAGGTGTAAAAATAGGATTTATTCCCCTACCTCCAAACTTGCGCGATACAATTTCAACTCATCCCACGTAAACGCTTCACCAACTTTTTCTTTTAAAGGAGTAAGTGAAAGTTCTGAATACCCTTCAAAAATATCTGCTAATTCTGAAATACGATCCGAAGTCATTACCTCATCCAATTGCAACTCACCCATTTTAATTAATTTCACAAAGTGAGAAACAATGGTTCCTTCAGACATTACACGACTAGCAGCAATTTCAGAAAGTGACTTATTTTCACGAATTAACTCTAAAGTCACTTCATAGGTAGACTTTTTAGGTTCTTTTGAAGCTTTAGATTTTGTTCCTTTTTTCACTGAAACTTTCTCTTCTTCTTCTTCGAAAATATCGTCAAGGAATGAAGTTGGTGTTTGTAATTGTTCCAGTTTTAGTTGATCTAAAATATTTTTTCTGTAATTTAAAATTTCAGGCTTCCAGATTTTATCTTTTGTGATTTCTTCTCCTTTCAAAAGCATTTCCAACATATTTCCAGCACGAAGCAAGGAAGTCAAAATCTCAAATTGCGCGGTTTCTAATTCTTCTAACTCTTCGTAGTATGCCTTGATTTTCTTGATACGTTTAACCTCTTCCATTTTCTTCAACGTACTAATCGCACAGTTTTCCAACGTTTTAAAGAAATAAGCGTTCGCAGCAGTAACACGTTCAGAAATAAATTGTAAAGAAATTGGTCGTGTAGAAAATAGTTTAGTTAGTTGACCAATAAATTTCTGTGCAGGTTCCACCATGGAATGAAAAACACTCGCTTGATGAGCAGCCCAGGATTTATGTTTTCCTTTTTCACTTTTTGAACCCAATAAAGCATAACTCGAATCATGAATGCGCCACATCGCGTCAACATCGCGCCACTCAAAAGATTTAGCTAAAAAGGTATATACAAAATGGATGGTGTCTTCTTCCAAGAATTTCTCAAGAACTTGTTCTTCTGGTTTGCTCGCCGTGTAACTCATAACCTGTTGGTCATTACTCAAACCATTCATCTGCATCGGTGAAAGTAATACGAGACCATTTAAACTTCTCAAACGAGAAAGTGCAACATAGGCTTGTCCAGGAGCAAAAACTTGGGAAACATCCAAAATGGCCTTTTCAAATGTTAAACCTTGACTTTTATGAACCGTTATCGCCCAAGCTAATTTCAAAGGATAATGTACAAAGGTCCCTAATACCTCTTCTTTTATTTCTTTGGTACCCTCATCGAGGGTATAACGAATATTTTGCCATTCATACTTTTCGACTTCAATGGTTTTCTTTTCTTCTGGGAAATGAACTAAAATTTCTTGGGAGGAAATCTCTTTCACCACCCCCATTTTACCATTGTAATAGTTTTTTTCAAAAGACAAATCGTTTTTAACGAACATGACTTGTGCACCGATTTTCAATTCCAAGACCTCATCAAGTGGATACATGTGAACTGGAAATTCACCCGTAATTTCAGCAGAATATTTACGTGAATCTCCTTTTAATTCATGAAGTGATTGTAAATTTATGGCATCCGCTTTAGCGTTATGCGTAGTAAGTGTGATATACCCCGGATTGTTTTTTACATCAAAATTAGGATGAACGTAATCATTTAAGACCTTGATATCTGTCTCGTCAATTTGATTATTTCTAAGGTGGTTTAACAAGTGAATAAACCGCTCATCATCTTGACGATAGATTTTTGTAAGTTCAATAAATAACGGAGGATTTTCTTGAACAACTTTTGCATGAAAAAAGAAAATTCCGTTGTAATAATTTTTCAGTTCTGCCCATTCTACATTTTTGACTACAGGAGGAAGTTGTAATAAATCACCAATAAACAATACTTGAACACCACCAAAAGGTTCATTGCGTTTTCTTATTGATCTTAACGTCCAATCGATAGCATCCAATAAATCAGCGCGCAACATACTCACCTCATCAATTACGAGTAATTCCATGGATTGAAATAGTGCTTTACGTTTTGCTGGAATCCGAAAATGTTTGACTAGGGTATCTTTCGTTTCCCATTTGACACGATCGTTAAATTTGGGAGTTACACCAAATTCTGGTATAAATCCAGAAAAAGGTAATTGAAAAAAGGAATGGATAGTTACTCCACCCGCATTCAATGCAGCAATTCCAGTAGGAGCAACAATGACCGCTTTTTTATGTGTTGTGGTAATGATTCGTTTCAGTAGAGTGGTTTTACCTGTACCAGCTTTTCCGGTTAAAAAAATAGATCGATTTGTTTGATTAATAAAGCGAATTGCTAATTCAGAAGTTGAAGTTGTTTCGAGCATTGTATGTTAATTTTTACTTGAAGTTAGGAATAAATATCAGAATAGTGCTTATTAACAACGTAGTAATTAAATATTAAACCTAACATTATTGTATATTTATATCCTTATAAATTTAATTGACTTTTAAAATGGGTGAAATTTTACAACATTATTGGTGGATAGGTGTAATTGTATTAGCTATCGTATTTTACAAATTTGTTTTGCGTGTATTCTTTGGAATGGTCATAGTTCCTGAAGACAAAGTTGGACTAGTAACAAAAAAGTTTGTTCTTTTTGGTGAAAATAAAGAATTACCTGATGGAAGAATTATTGCAACTTTAGGCGAAGCAGGTTTTCAAGCTAAAACATTAGCACCTGGATTGTATTTTTGGAAATGGATTTGGCAATTTGAAATCACCATGGGAAATTTTACAATTATCCCTGAAGGACAAATTGGATTAGTACTTGCTAAAGATGGTTCTGAAATTCCAACAGGTAATATTTTAGGTCGTGCTGTTGACTGTGATAATTTTCAAGATGCTGAGAAATTTATTACTAATGGTGGTCAAAAAGGACGTCAAACTAGTTATATCACCTCTGGTTCATACCGTATCAACACCTTGCTTTTTCAAGTATCTGTAACAAATATGATACGTATTCAAGAAAGTATGGTTGGTATCGTTACTACATTGGATGGACAACCAATTGATGCAGGGAATATAGCAGGTAAATTAGTCGATGGGCACAACAATTTCCAAGATTTTGATAAATTTATTTCCAATGGAGGTAATCGTGGTTTGCAACCTCAAGTTATCCTAGCAGGTTCTTATAACTTAAATCCTTGGGCAATACAATTGGAAGAAACACCAATGACTGAGATTCCAATTGGATATGTAGGTGTTGTGATTTCCTATATTGGTCAAGAAGGAAAAGATTTAACTGGTGCTGAATTCAAACATGGAAACATAGTAGAAAAAGGATATAAAGGTGTTTGGTCTGAACCATTAGGACCTGGTAAATATCCGATCAACAAATACATCATGAAAGTTGAATTGGTACCAACAACCAATTTGGTATTAAACTGGGCAAGTGCACGAAGTGAAGCGCATAATTTAGACAAAAACCTATCAACAATTACAGTACGTTCTAAAGATGGTTTCCCATTTAACTTAGATGTTTCCCAAATTATTCACTTACCGACGACAGAAGCACCAAAAGTGATTGCACGTTTTGGGAATATGAATAATCTTGTTTCTCAGGTACTCGAACCAACAATTGGTAACTACTTCCGAAATTCAGCACAAGATAGTGATGTCATTGCATTTTTGAGTACACGTAAAGAAAGACAGGATTCTGCGAAATTCCACATCAAAAAAGTATTAGATGAATACAATGTTAACGCTGTTGACACTTTAATTGGTGATATTACTCCACCAGAATCATTGATGAAAACCCTAACAGATCGTAAGATTGCCGAAGAACAAAAAGTAACTTACGATACGCAAAAACAAGCACAAGAAACGCGTCAAGGAATGGAAAAAGAAACTGCCATTGCCGATATGCAAAAAGACATCGTTACCGCGCAACAAAGTGTAGAAATTGCAGAACGAACAGCGAGCGCAGCAGTCAAAAAATCAGAAGGAGAAGCTGCAAGTGTAAAATTAGCAGTAAGTGCTGAAGCAGAAGCAACAAAATTAAGAGCTCAAGCAGAAGCTGTAGCTACAAAAGCACGCGCAGAAGCGGAGTCATCTGCTGTAAAATTGAGAGCTGAAGCAGAGGCAGAACGTATTTCATTAACAGGTAAAGCAGAAGCAGAAAAAATCCTTGCTGTTGGTAAATCTACAGCAGAAGCATACGAATTAAGTGTTAAAGCGCTTGGTAATGAAAACTTTACCCGTTATAAAATCACCGAAGAATTAGCAAAAGGAAATGTTAAATTAATTCCAGATGTATTAATCGGTGGTGGTGCTTCAGGAAACGGATCAGCGTTGGATGGATTACTAGGACTTAAATTAATGGAACTTATGGATCCAGAAAAGAAAGAAGGTAAGAGTATACAGAATAAACCTATTCAACGAGAAAAACCGAAAGACACCGAAAAATAATTAAGGAACAATGAAAACGAGCACAACTTTAAGTGCTCGTTTTCGTTTATGAGAAAATGTATCTTTGTTCTTTAGAAGTTAAGCTTTTATGACCGAAAAACTCCGATTTTTGAATTATTTCATGCATCCTTCGCTCAAGGCGGGTACTCCTTTGTATGAGAAAACAAAAATTACGGTGTTGGTTTTTATTACCGTACTTTCTATCATTTCGGTGTACGGTTTTTTTTATGTCACGCAAGGTTATTTATGGGATATCAAAGCGTTACATAATTACCTTGGTATTAGCATCGTTGCATTTGGTTTAGTGCTTATAAAAAAAACAGGAAAAACCGATTTAGCCCTGACCATTGGGTCGATTATGGGTATCTATTTGGTTTCTGCAAGTGTCTATTTATCAGGAGGTATACATTCTCATGATTTGTTGTGGTACATGGTACTCTCTGTAGCAGGATTCATGTTTATCAATATTCGTTCGGGGATAATTTTAACCTTACTTTCTTTAGTTGGAATCACGTTCTTTTATATTTTATTTACCTATAAAATTCACGAATTTAGTACGGATGATTTTACCTCATCGATTACGTATAAATACTTTAATTTCTGCTTGATTTTATCCATTCTTGCTCTACTTATTTACATACTAGTTCGTGGAAATTTAACCTTACAAGAGCTGGTACAACTGACCAAAGAGCAAAAAATCAGGGAAGAGATTGCACGCGATTTTCATGATCAAATTGGAAATAAATTGGCTTCCATTATGCACCTTTCAGAATTAATGCAAATGAAAAAGTCGTACGATGAAAAAGACCTTATAGGTTCTAAAATTGATCACCACGCCAAAGATGTATACGATAATTTCCGTGATTTTATCTGGGCGCTGGATGCTAAAAGTGATTTATTGGAAGAGTTGTTTATGTACTTGCGTGATTTCACAGAAGATTACTTCAAATTTTCGGACATCAATTTATTTATTACCTCATCTCCTGATCAGTTACCTTACTTAGTTTTACCTTCTAATTATAGTAAGGAAATCGTACCGATGTGTAAAGAGATTATTACTAACATCAGTAAGCATGCAAAAGCAAGGAATGTCACGCTCGATTTTACGCTCGAATCCAATTTTCTAATTATCACCATCAAAGACGATGGGGTTGGGATGGAGAAACAAGGTTCGCGTTCTGGAAACGGATTGAAAAACATCGAAAAACGAGCACTTGCAACTGGAGGGGAATTGATTGTCAATACGGAATTGAATCTAGGCACTGAAGTGATTTACAAAGTATTACTACCCTAGTTGGGTAGGTTTTTTTTGTTTACAATGTCTATCTTTGTTATATGGAAGACTTAACTACACAACGCGTTATTATCATTGAAGACAACGAAGATGTCAATGCTATTTTGGGAGAATACATCAAAAGTAGTGACAAGTTATTTTTAGTAGAATCGTACAAAAATTGCGAGGATGCACTGAAAAATATCGGTGAAGATAAGCCGCGCATTGTGTTGATGGATATCGATTTACCAGGAATGAATGGAATCGAAGGAACCAAAAAAATCAAACAAATGAGTCCTACGACCGATGTCATCATCATTACTGTTTTTGAAAATAGTGAAAACGTGTTCTCAGCCTTATGTGCTGGCGCTTCCGGTTATTTGACAAAAAACATCAAGTGTGAGGAATTACTGTCTTCCATCGAGGAAAGTTTGGTAGGAGGTGCTCCGATGAGCATGAAAATCGCAAAAATGGTGGTTGGATCGTTTATGAAAAGTACAAAGTCACCTTTAACAGAGAGAGAAACTGAAATTTTAACGCTTTTATCGACCGGCAAGAGTTACAATACCATTGCTTCCTTGATACATATTTCTAAGGATACGGTGAAGTATCACATTAAAAATATCTATATCAAATTACAAGTGGATAGTAAAGAAGCCGCGATTGAAGTAGCGAATAAGGAGCGGTTTATTTAATATGAACGTAGCAAAACCACTAACTCATCGTTGAATTAATAATTGCCTAATTGCCACCAAGTGCGAAAACAAAACGATTGGAACCACACAAGACGGCAACCAGTTAAAAGGGAAATATAAAATTGCAATGTTAGGTTGGTCGAAAGCAAACTTTTGAAACGGAAATGGAGCTGATAGTACAGCATTGGCAACGATGTTAACTAAGAGTCCTAAACAAAGGATGTTCCAAAGCAAGATTACTTTTTTGTTGAATACCTTTTTCACAAAACCAAAGTAAAAAATAATAGGAGCGGTAAGTCCAGATAATATGTCAAAATTTCTTCCTTCGAAAGTCATCAATTCTGGAATGGTCTTTCCGACAAACAACCAAAACAGCACAATTTCCACCGGAATTCGAATGGTATGAAGTAGGGTTAGTTTCTGAATGTCTAAACTGTCTATAAATTGTCTGCCTTTTGTAGTAATAAAAAGTCCAGCGATGAAAAGTATGGGAGGTAAAACCATCAACAAAAATCGTGGTTGACCTGTTTTCGTTACGGTATAAAATTCGGAAAGTCCAATGAAAGTCTGCAAGGCTAACCAAGAAAATAGAATAAGTAAACTTACTTTAGAGTTGTTGGTCGCTCGATAAAAAAGTCCAACGGTAAGAAAGGTTGTCAGTGCGAAAACGATGGAGATGTAGATGGGGAGGTTTTGCATGGGGAGGTTATTTTCTGGTAAAATTAAGGGAATATTTCTGATTTACTTCCAATCTTATTTGCGAAGAAAATTCTCTTATAATGAATTTCTACATCTATGATGGATACACTAACCGTTTTCTATAAAGTCATAGATGAAATCATTGATTTGTTCACTTTCTTCATCTAGTTTTAAAATAATTCTGGAAGCTAATTTTTCTATCCATTTATCAATTTCAGTAAAGGAATCTAAACTATTCAAAAATTGTAAACGTTCATTTTGGCTGTTAAATTCTTCGAAAAATAAAATAATATTGCCTCTGAAATCGTCATAATAATTTCCTTCCGTTTTATTCAGACTGTTTTCAAAGTATGTGATTTTTTCGGCATAGGTTGGCATGGGGGGGGAGGTAGATTTTGTTGAAGTTAACAGCTATAGCATCACCTGTTTTTAACCTGATGAAAGATTAGTTGATATCTAAAGTTTTTTATATTCTGAATAGTTTGTCGTTTTGAGTTAACGATAAAACTTCAAATTCACTTATGTCAATATTTGAAGGTATTTTATCCCTTAAAATTGGAACAATATATTGTCCATTTATACTATTAGCAACTTCTACGATTGTATTTAATTGGTTGTCGTGAATGGTTTCTAATTGGTCATGCATAATAAAATGTAAGCACTCTATGTCTAATTTGTCTGAAAATTCAATATAAGCAAAATCAAAGGCAGCTATTTGTCCTTTTTTCTTTCCCGTACTTGGATTTCCTTCCAGATTTGTTACGATTAGTTCGTATCCTTTTTCATTTTTTTGAGAACTTAATAAGTAGGTTTCGCCATAAAGTCTGTTTGACATTACAGAGAAATATTTATTGAATTCAGTTATTCTATTTTGTATTTGGCTATCTTTTGATGAAATACCTTGATTAATAGCATCCAAATTTTTATCAATTTCAGCTAGTTTATCTAGTGAATATAGCCAAAGCCTTTTCTGCTCTTCTAAATTTCCTTTTCGCTCAAATTGCTTGTTTAGCTCTAAAATAGTTTTTTCGAAATCTTCTACTAATGCAGATTTGTTTAACCTTTCTGTTAAAGCATCCTCTTTCGTTCTAAGAACAATAATATCTGATTTTATTTTTCGGATTTGTTGCTCTATTTCAGGAAGTTCTTTTGTAATATATTCTAATTTTTCAGAAATTAAATCATTATGAAACTTTACAGTATCTTCAAAAGAAACTTGAATATTTGATATCAAAGATTTTGCTTTTTCATAAAGAGATTTGATTTGACTAGTATCAATTTGAGTGTACTCTTGCTCTAAATCTTCTTTACTTTCGTTTATTAAATCTTTACGAATTTCTAGTCTACTTAATTCTGTTGCACTTCTGTTTAACTTAGATTTAATTTCATTCAGTTTGTCGACATCTATAGCATAGTTTTCATTGAGATTAAATTTATTTTTTCTTTGATTTAATTCATCAATTTTTTCATTCAAAAGAATTAATTGTTGCTCTATCAAAGAAAGCTCTCCCTCTTTTTTTAATCTTTTTTGGAAATTTTCTTCTCTAGTTTTTTCTTTTGATAATAATTCCTTTTGATTGTGACTATCGGTAGCTACTCCAAGCCAAAATAAAAACAATGCTTCATACTCTTCAGGTCTCGTAGTACTATGTAATAATTTGACAATATTTGCCATCTTATTTTTTTCATCTCTAATATTTTTAGAGATAATTTGCCGACATGTTGGTTTTTCAACATCCGAATTGAAAATTTCCTTTTTTAAAGCCTTGTCAAATTCTTTATTATCAGTAAAGTTTTTTCCGTTTAATTCTTGTAATTTTTTATTTCGAGCTAGAAAATTCTTCCTAATAGTTACTCGATGTTTTTCAATCCCTTCTAAAGTATTAACTAAAACAACAGTAATAATTATTTCATTGTCTTTTAAAAAATTTTCAATTTTTGTATTCGGTTGGTTTCTAAATTCAGTGTCTTGATAAATATTTTTCCCATCTGCACCAAAACAATAATCTACTAGTCTTAAAACAGTTGTTTTACCTACATTATTGCCCGTGTCCTGTTGAGAACTACCAACATTAGTTTCATCTACAATTAAATTTATTCCCTTATGAAAGTGAATATCTCTAATTACAGAGTTTTTATTTTGTATGATAACTTGCTTTAAAAACATTTTATAATCAATCCTTTATTACCTTTTTTAATAACTCCTAAAATAAATAGCCAATCTAAAACTAACGAATATAAATTCAATGATATTTTATTGAATTTGTTTACTGAAATAAATAAATCAAAATAGTCAATTTCATTTTTAGTAAATGAATCGAGAACCTCAATTACATTAGCTCCCAAGTAATATAAATCTCTTTCTGGATTTATGTTTTTATTTACGATCATAATTTTGGCGGCTCTTCTAAAATATTACAACGCATAAATGCGTCAACCATTATGATCAGTAATCCAATTTTAATAGCTTCAATTGGTAAATCTGTAATAGGATTACTTGAGTTTTCTATAATTTTCCAAAGTTCATTTTCAACATTCTCTATTATAATATCTGCATTTGCTCTTATCCCTTCAAAATCTTTGTGCTTTCCTTTTTCTTTAAGATAAATTGTTTTAATATTTTGAAGTACAAATTCTTTTTTAGTTGAGCCTTGTTTCTCAATTTCCTCGTAAATTTTATTTAATTTCCCTTGATAAATAGCGTATTCTTCAATTACTGGCTTGAATAGAATAACATTATTGTGTGAAATTTTATCTGTTGTATCAGGTGCATTAGTTGGGTCTTCTGTATTAGAATGATCAAATATTCGATTTCCTACAAACCCAACAATAATATTTAAAGCAGATGGATGTTTTACAAGAATAATACTTCCCGATATTAATTTAAGAATTTTGGCTTCGTGTTCTGTCTTCCATTTTTTAAGAAGAGAGACAGGAAACCTAGTTTCATTTTCTTTATTATCAATTATTGTATGATGTTCATCACAAAGTAAAATTAAATTACTAAAATCTCTTCTTTCATCATCAGTCATGTTCTCATTCCATCTTGGACCATTTTTACTTGCTGCTTCAATGTGACAGATTTTACTTATAATAGATTGCCCATCTTCAGCAATAAGATTTTTTTCACAAGACGGTTCTGCACATTGATTACCAGACAACTTATCAAGTCGTCTGATTGTGCTAGGTTTATATTGTCTTGCTTTATCGTTTGCCATTTTTATTTTTACATTATTGTAAATTTACATTTTTTTGAATAAAATCAAGCTTAAAAACGCGGTTTTATTACAAATTTTCAATGTTACACAACTGTTTTATAAAAGAAATTAGTTTGTGATTTTAAAGACGAAAATCTGTCTATAATTACTAAACTTGATACTAGACTATAGTTTTATTTATTCATTCAGCCTTCAATTTCAAGTCGATAATATAATAAGTATTTAGTTATTCTTTAATAATCTTATAATTTTGTTGTAGAAAATCTCCTATTTTTAAAACATAAATGCCGTTTGAAACATTTTTTAAACTTAATATGAATTGCTCACAGTTGATTATTCCTGAAACGATTTCTTGCCCTTTATTATTAAGAAGTTTATACGGTTTATTTATAAAATTCTGGTTCGTTTCGATAGTAATTATGTCTGTGGTTGGATTTGGGTAGATTTCTAAATCTGAAAAAATCACTTCATTTATTGAAGAAATTTGATTTGATTTTGTAGTAAAATCCCACACTGTAGACCACTGACCCCATGTTTTACCATTAGATGCTCTAACTTTCCAAAAATATTTTTTTGAAGGCAAGAGAGTTGTTTTGTAAAATGTATCTATTGTAATTTGATTCTGAGGATTTCCTGTGAAATATTGATTAGTATCAATAATAACTTCATAAGTTACAGCACCAATATTATTAGACCAATTAAATGATAAAAGTGAATAATCAACATTGATTGAATTGTTCGATGGATTTAATAAATTAAAATTTTCTAATGAATATACAGTAATGTTGATAGTATCAGAATATATGCAATGATTAGAGTCTATTATTGACAATTTAATATTATTATTTCCAATGTTGTTAATTTTGCCTTTAAAAGTTGTTTGATAGTTATTAAATATGTCGTTTGACCAAGAGTATGACTTCATTTTTAGAGGGCCAGATAAAATTACTGAATCACCCACATAAATTGTAAGGTCCTTACCCAATGAAAAAACTGGCGGATTGGTAACACGTATATCACAAAGTGATAGTGCCCAAAGACCGTCATTATTGTTACCGTAAGCTCCAAAATACAGTAAATTATCATATATCACATAACTATTGTCGGTACCATTTAAACCAATTCCACTATTAATTCCTGGTGATAAATCATTAATTAAGAATGGATTTAAAGATGAAATTGATTGTAAATTATCGTAACACCATAATTCTCGTCCATTTGTTCCATTATCAGCATTAAAAATTAATTTGTTACCAAAAACGTTTAAATTGCTTGGAATAGAGAAATTATTTCCACTATAAATATCCAAAGCTAAAACAGGAGAGTTTTCTCCATCATATTTCCATAATTCAGTTCCAAACTGATTTTCATGAGCTGAAAAAAACAATGTATCATTTAATATTGTTTTAAAAGTTACAAGTCCTCCATATGGCGATGAATCAATATCGTAAACTTTTTTTGGTGTTGAAACACCATCGTAAACCCATAATTCTGAACCTGTCCCATCATTTGCGCTAAAGTACAATTTGTTTTTAAATTGAATAAAATCATTTGGTTTTGAGCCATTGGAAGTAGCAGAAGAATTATTATTAAGATTAATATCCAATAATATTTTAGGGTTAGATGCAGAAGTAGGGAGAGACTTGTCATAAATCCATAGTTCATCTCCTGTTGTTGAATTATTTGTAGCAGCAAAAATCATTTTATTCTGAAAAACAAATGGTTTAAAGAAATTTGAAGTTTTAATTGGATTAATTGATTGATTTACCAATTGTTTTGGATTTACAGTACTTAGGGTAGATTTATCATCATATTCCCAAATTGTTCGATTAGAATTTGATGAAATTTCAAAATACAATTTATTATCATAAACAGAAAGCCCATTAGCACGTTGACAGATATACTTTGGATTATTTTTTGAAATCGGTTGATTGTCTGAGTATGAATATAATGCATTATTATTAGTGAAAAATAGTTTCCCATTATATTCAATGTATTGTCTTGGAAAAGTACTATTCGATGAACTATCTAAATCAATTAATAATTTTGGATTACTAGAAGAAACTGGTAATTTATTATCGTAAACCCACATTTCATTTCCACTGATTGAAGTTGAAGCTGAAAAATATAGCTTTTCATTAAAAAGATATAAGTTTCTAGGGTAATTTCCTCCTAAACTATGAATTAGAATTGGGCTTCCTTGTTGACCGAAAATCTTTATCGAATGAAATATTAAAAAATATAAAATAAATTTCCTCATTATTTTTTTGTTTATTAATTATTTACTAAATCACAATATATCTTTCACTAATTTAACTTACATTTTACAATGTAATTATCCCCCCACAAACCTACACACTAATTTTCAACTTTTTTAGAGTATAAACACCTGTTTTTCGGTTAATTTCATCTTTTTTCTCACAAAACAACCATTCATTTCCCCCCCCCAGTCCCCAAAAATTTAATTACTACCCCCTTCGGGTAGTACAGCCACCCTATCTAAACCTGACCTTTGTTTCCGTAAGTTAGAAATTGAAACTATGAAAACAAAACGGTCAACACTTTTCAAAAAATGAACTGTTCCGCATTGCTTGTCTTAACGACAACTTGTGGATGGTCACAAATTAGTAATTGATAGAAAATCCTTTGATTTCAACCATATAAATGAAATATATTTTAGCTTTCAGATTGAGTTTAAAAGATGTACTTCTTCTGATTATTTAAATCGAATTTGAAGATTAAGTTTAAAAAATAATTCTTTATTTTCTTCATATATCTCTCCAAATCCATGTCTTGAACTACTTGCAGTTTCAAGCTTCGTGTTTGCTAGTAAATAATTTTCAAATTCGTTTTTGTTATAGATGTGATAACATAAAATTTCCCCATCAGCTTTAACAATTAAATAACCTCCAGTTGCATCGTATTCTCCTGTCCACACCTTTGAGGGCATCATTCCCAGAGCAATGTCTGTTAAAAAGCGTTTTATTTTGTAATTATAAAATAAATGGTTGTCAGTTGTATCAAACTTTAATGGATTCTCTTCCTCTGTTAATTTTACTAATTCTTCAATGTTAGAATGAGAAGACGAGTAAAAATTCAACACAATGTTAGACAATATTTGAGGTAATAAACTGTCGATTAAAATTAGGTTGTTACTGAAAATGGTTCGTTGAGTTTTTACAAAAGATAATTTAGCCTCTTTTTCATTGATAACTTTAATTCTACCTTTAATATCCCTAGATAATTTTTCGCCTCTTTTTACGAAAAGTGAGTTTATCGTTTTAATGTCTATATCAGAAAATGAATGGTTTTCTATTTTATAAATAAAATTTGTTGTTTCTCCCGCATTTAATAGAGTAGAAGGATTTCCTAATTGAGATTTAATACTAAAACCTAACGATGGTTGCAGTCCTGTTCTTTGGTCATGAACTACAATGGTAATGTCCGTTTTTGCAGAAGAACTTGCTTTCAATGAAAGACAATTTATACTTTGCATAAATTCTTCAATTTTAGGAATTGAAAATGTACCTGAATTACTTTTGATTTCGTCTAACAAGTATTTTGCTCTTTCTTGAAATTCTGAAATAAGAATACGAAAAACTTCTTTATTGCCCGAAATTATTACAATATCGTCCTCAATTGAATATTCAAAATTCCCATTAACTTCGGAACGAAGTATTCTTAAAATTGGATAAACAAGATTTTCAAGTTTCTTTATTTCGCTATTTCCAGGATGTAATTCTTTGTCTCCTAAAAGTTTAAATAACGCATAAATTTCGCTCCATTCTCCTTTATTTCCTTTTATCATTTTTAATTCCAATTAATTTTAAAATCTCATTTGCAGTCGCTTGTATTGCAGGAACAGCAACAGAGTTGCCGAATTGTTTATAAGCGGATGCGTCAGCTACTGGAATTAAAAATTCGTTTGGAAAACCTTGCAATCTTGCCCATTCTCGTGGAGTCATTTTTCGGATACCTTCACGATTTACAGTTCCTTTGATGTGTGTTGTTGGTGTAAAATCCGTAATTCTATGGTCTAAAACCAAATTTCTTTCTCTACCCATACCACCAACAACTATTGCGTTGCTGATACCGTTATCTGGAATTATTGCGTATCCAAAACCATTTCCTTTTCCTTCGTGTCGTGCTTTGTGATTAATTAAAGTTTGAACATATTGAGTGGAAAGAAAATATTTTGTTGGAGGAACTTCTTTTTCTTTGATATCTGAAAAAGCAACTTTTTTATTTATTGGTTTAGGATATTCAAAATGTTCAATTCCTAAATCATTTCTAAAACCAACAATGTAAATTCTTTCTCGATTTTGAGGAACACCAAAATCTTTTGCATTAATAATTTGAGGTTCGGGAACGAAGTAACCTAAATCATTTCTCAATACATTTAATATTGTTGCTAATGTTTTTCCACCGTTATGATTTCTTAACCCTTTTACATTTTCTAAAAATATTGCTTTTGGTTTTTTACGTTTGATGATCTCTGCAACATCAAAAAACAATGTCCCACGAGTATCTTCAAATCCTCCACGTTTTCCAGCAATTGAAAATGCTTGACATGGAAAACCTGCACAAAGTAACTCGAATCCGTCAGGAATAAACGCTTTTGTTTCTTCCTTTGTGATGTCGCCAAAAGGTCGTTCTCCAAAATTTGCTTTGTAAGTACGTTTTGCTTCTTTATCCCATTCACTTGTAAAAACACATTTCCCTCCCAAATTTTGCATCGCTAAACGGAAACCACCAATTCCTGCAAATAAATCTATGAACTTAAATTTTGGATTTTCTAAAGGAGGAAAAGGGATATCAAAAGTGTCAAATATTCCATATTGTAAAGCCTCTTCAGCTACGACATTTGTTATCTCTTCTTCAGGATATTTATATGCTAAAATTTCTTTAGTGTATTTGATAGCATCTTTTCTATAAAATTGTGAAACACCATTCTTGTTGTTATGCAAAAAGTGAGTAATAATCGCTTCTTTGTTGTTTTCAGGTTCAACGAGTTTGGTTTTGTATTCTTTTTCAAATACTTTTTCCAGCGATATTTTCTCTTTTTGTTTCATTCTACTTTTTCATTCTAAATTCAATTGCTAAAATACTAAATTTATCAAAGATGTCTTCGTTTGAATCAATTACTACCCCCTTCGGGTAGTACAGCCACCCTATCTAAACCTGACCTTTGTTTCCGTAAGTTAGAAATTGAAACTATGAAAACAAAAACGGTAAACACTTTTCAAAAAATGATCTGTTCCGCATTGCTTGTCTTAACGACAACGTGTGGATGGTCACAAATCACTTCATGGGCGAAAGTCTATATGAATTCAACTACTTGTTCTGCTGTAGATGTGGAAGTTGATGCAACTGGTAATTCATATACCGTTGGAAGTTTTGCTTCGACGATGAACGCAAACTACGGCGTAAACACAGCAAATATGATGTCCGCTTTTGGAGCGCAAGACATTTACATCATCAAACACGATGCAACAGGAACTTTATTGTGGGCAAAACATTTGGGAGGAAGTGGCGATGATTTACCAGTTGCTTTGGATGTGGATGCTTCAGGAAATATTGTGATTGCAGGAACATTTACTTCGTCCAACATGGATTTTGATCCAGGAGCAGGAGTAACCTATTTATCATCTTCTGGGAGTACCGATTTATTTGTGTTAAAACTGAACACGTCGGGTGATTTTTTATGGGCACAACGTTCCGGTGGAGCTCAAGGAGAATTGATGAGCGATATTGAATTTGATAATTCTGGAGATATCTATGTTGCAGGTTCTTTTACGACCATCAATGATTTCTTCTCCAATACAAATACCTTAAATATCGGAGCGAGAGATGCTTTTGTATGTAAATTATCTGCAGCTGGTGTTTATCAATGGGTGAAAGTAATTGGTGGTGCAGGAACGGATATCCCAAATAAATTGACTGCTATAGGTTCAAATATTTTGTTATGTACCGATATCGGAAGTGGAAGTACAACCTTTGACTTTGGTTCAGGAACACAAACAGGAACTTTTTCAGGAACAAATACCAACGGAATTGTCTCTCATTTCTCCACAACAGGTAGTTTTCAAGGAAAATATCATTTCCCAGGAAATACAAGTACAACAAAATTTATAACTACTGGTTCTGTTACTATGATTATTGGATCATTTGAAGGTACTATGGATATTGACCCAACCACTTCAACTAACAACATTACTGCAGTAGGAGTGAGGGATATGTTTATCGTAAACTTAGCTGGTTTAGTAAATGGAACCTATCGAAATCACGTACAAGGAAAAGGTTCTGCAAGTTCCGGACAACTATTCCCTCAAAATGTGGTGTATAAATTAGGTGCCAATTCTGGAATTTTAGATGTGCATGTCGTAGGTTACGCAAAAGGTTCTGCCGATTTAGGAGGAACAGTTGCTTCAGATATTGTAGGACCGAATAGCGCAAACGAACACGCATTTTTAGCACGTTATATTTACCGAGAAGGAACAATTTATAATAACTTAGACTTTGCCGCTGATATTGCAGAATGTGGAACTGCGGCAGATTTTAGTAAAGGAACTGGGGTAGCTGTAAAATCAAACGGAGATATTCTTACCACAGGTTGGTACCGTTCTACTTCCGTTAATTCAGTAACCTTCCAACCTGGTGCAACACCAACAATCACACCTATCTTCTCTACAAGTATTGGTTTTATGCAATACATCAAAAATTGTACGATGCCAACAACTACAGCTGCAACAACTACTTATTCTATTTGTAGTGGAGCAAGTGCTACACTTACAGGTACAGGTGCAACTACGTATTCTTGGAACACCGGTGCAACAACAGCAAACATCACGGTAAGTCCAACAGCAACTACAACCTATACCTTAACAGGTACAAATGGAGAATGTTCTAAAACCGATACAGTAAAAATCATAGTAAAAACTCCACCAACAACCTTGGCAACTGCGAATGATTATAGTATTTGTGCTGGAACATCGGTAACATTGAATGGTTCTGGTGC
>CANGOA010000030.1 GCA_947455255.1 Flavobacteriia bacterium
ATTATAGTTGGATTAGTTTCATTCGTTGAAAATCTTCCGACTCCATGTGCTCCAGGTTCAGGGTCAATCCCTGTAGTAATACATTTTAATTCTTCTTGTGCTCGATTTAAATTATCTCCAGCCCCACATCCCACATCCAAAAATGTAGAATTTGGTTCGATATATTTTTTTAAATCATTCCATTCGATATTCCGAGCGATTTTTTGATTTTTTTCAATTTCTTCTTTAGAAGAAAATGGAAACCAAAAAATTTGTTTGAATGTTTTAATCATTAGTGTTTTTAAATAAAGCCTTATGCTTACTTATTAGCAAATTTAAAGAAAAAACTTAACCTTACAAGTTTATATTTTAAGTCTAGTTCTGGGTATTTTAGTATTGATTTAACAATCCACCATAGTGAAACTCCTTTTTTGTTTTGGTATTGATAGAAATCAGCAATCCCGTAATAGCAACGATTTAAATGTTTACGTTTTATAGTGTTACTTATTTCTTTGCTTACCGGCTTATTGAAAAATAAAACTTTAAGACCTTTTAACCTTTGTAAATATGCATTGAATTTTTCAATGTTTACTGAATTGTTACCATGCCAATGATAGATTACACTTGAAATAGGGATATATTTCACAGGATGTTTTTGCATTATTTCAGTCCATAATACCGTATCCTCAACAATTATTGTTCTAGGATCAAATGAAAAATCTTCAAAAAGGGATCTATGAACAGATACTCTTGCAGGAACCACTGAATTGATCAAAAAATAATCGATAGGAAGTTTGTCAGGAACATTATTTTCTACTATTAATTCCGATGTATCATCATGAATTAATTTTCCGTTTGAAAAATACAAGCCTATTTGTTCATTGTCAGAGAAAATAAAATTATGCAGTTGAGTAAGATGATTTGATTCAAATTGATCATCACTATCTAAAAAAATGAAATATTTTCCTGAAGCTAATTTTGCTCCGTTGTTTCTTGAAATAGCTCTTTCAGAATTAACTTGATTGACAAATTTAATCCTTTGATCATGTCGAATAAAATTTGGAATAATTTCTGCAGTATCATCAGTTGAACCATCATTAATAATGATACACTCCCATTCCATAAAATCTTGATACATAATAGATTCTATCGTTTTTTGTACGAGTTCACATCTGTTATAAGTAGGTATAATTATTGAAAAATAGGGAGTCATTATAGATGATAAAAATTTAAATGTAGAAAATGAAATAGAATTATACTATTCTACTTGGAAATATTTTATTTCTTAATTGAATAAAATATTTTTCTATGTAGTTTGTCATAAATATTCCTAAAGTGATGCTTATTGTTTGACAAATAAAAAAATACAAATATTTTTCATAATACAATCCATAGGCATTTTGAATTTTAAAAACAATATCATTTATAAGTGTATGAATTAAATAAATTGAATAAGAATTGTATCCAATCTTACTAATAAAATTAATTCCTTTTTTAGTAAAAATAGATTTTATCAAACTTGAAGCTTTTTCATCAATAAGTAAACTTAAAAGTAGAAATGAAAAAGATATATATAAAAATGAGAAGCCAATTGTTTTTGAAAATATTGAGATTAATTGATTTGAAATGAATAATACCCAACTAAAACATACTATTGAAGTGAAAAGTATTATTTTTTTGTATTTTAAATATAATGATTTTAGTTTATCAAACTTATTATAATAACAATAGGAAAGAATTGTTCCAGAGAGAATTGAATCTATTCGTAAGTGGGACATTGTATAATTCTTTATATGATTATCTGGAAGGAAATAATAATTACTTAAGAATCTTAAAACTAAAACTAAAATTTGTATCAGAATAAATGAAATCAATAACTTATCAGCCCATTTATCTTTAGAGCTAATTGCATTTTGAAACCAGATTTTTTTATGAATTAAGTAAAATGTAAAGGCTATTAAAAGGTAAAAATGTTCTTCAACCGCTAGTGACCATCCTCCAGGATATAAATATGCCCAATTTGACACATAATTTTGCATAAAAAGTAAATCACCAAATAAATAATATAAAGAGAAATTATTATAATATATCTGAAACAATATATAGGGTATTGCAGTTATGTAAAAAAGAGGATAAATTTTGAATCCCCTACGAATTAGAAATCTTTTAATATTAATTTCACCATATGTATTATATTCTTTAAATAATAGTCCAGAAACTAAAAAACCACTTAATACGAAAAATAAATCAACACCAATCCAACCAATTTTAGTTAAGATAAAATTATGTAAACTTGAATGCCTAAATAGTACTAAAATGATTGCTAGACCTCTTATAAAATCTAGCATTTGTAATCTGTTATCCTTCGCTATTTGATTATTCATTCATTCATTTTTTTTTTAATTAATTTTTTGTATACCCAAATAGTTTTGTTTTTGTTAGTCAAATTATAGAATATATTTAATTTGTAGTGTATTGTGTCTTTATTCTCTATATTATTGATAATATAATTAGGTATAATTTGTTTGGATGTTTGTATTTTTTTTGAGTAATTATTTACCGACAAATGTAGAATTGTTTTTGGATTTATAAAGTAATTTCTATAAAGTGGATATTCCCAAGTGTCAGAATGTACGATTAATCCTATTGTGTCATTCTTTTTTGAAGCAATCATTTTTGTTATGACATCAAAGTCTTTATAATAATTTAACGAATTGGCAAAATATTGTTTGTAATGATTGTCCTCACATGATATTTTTGATGTTTGTTTACTATGAATTATCGGTTTATTGAAATTGTAAATTGTAATATAAACACAATTGACAAATAAAATAAAGATTAATAAACTTATTATACCTTTTTTGAATTTTAACTGCCCTAAACCAATCGCAATCATTGGTATGTATAGGAAAAATAAAGGTAATTGAATTCGAGTATTCCAAGGTTGCCATTTAAACAGTATACAAAATAATATAAAACATAATGAAATGGTCATTGTGTAATAAAATTGAATTTTAGTTTGTTTGTTTTTTCTGTTTTTTAGGAAATTAAAAATTAATAATAAAATTGTAAAAATGATTAACAGGAAATGAATGAAGTTTGGTTGACAGTCCTCATGATTTTTTAAACCTGGATTACAACTAAATTTCATTCCTTTATAATTATTGCCAACTTTATTCAGATCATAATGCATTACTAAATGTAATTTCTCTATAATCCTATTTCCAGCATTCTTGACATATAAAGGATCAGCATGCAAACCTATGTTTTTTGCCATATTTGAGACTATAGAAATAGGAGTTTTGTTTTCTAATGCATAATCTTTACTTTCTTGGGCGTCTGTACCAAATATTGTATTGCTTATTTTATAATTTTCAAATGAATGGTTAAGGTTAATAGTTACAATTATACCTAATGTAATACTGATATAGTAAACGTAGTTTTTAAGCAATGTATTTGTGTGATTTTTATTAATGTAAAGTATAATAAACAATATACCAAATAATGGGATGTAAATATATGCGAGCGCTTTCGTTAAAAAAGCAAGGCCGATTACTATCCCAAGATAACTAAAATTCCCTTTTGATTGTTTTAATATTGACTCTGTAAAGAATATTATGGAAACTAAAATAAAAAATGTATTTACGATATCATTTTGTGTACTTGTAGCTTGAAGTACAGCTTCAGGAATGAACAATGCAAGTATTCCCGCCAATAAAATGATGATGTGTTTTTGCGAGAAATATTGTGTTATTTGCATGACACTTAGTGCAGAGAAGATATAAAAGTACCACTGAATACTAAAAGCAAATGAATCACCTTTTGTTAAAGCCATTGAGTGCATGATCAAATATTCTGCAAATGGTGGTTGGTATAATTGTCTTACAATGTGCGTTGGGTAGTAAGTTACGTTACCTTGATTGAACCAATGAATGATGCGTGCTAAGTGATACGTTTGAGAATCCCAATTGTTTGGAGCAAATACTAAGCCTTGGGCAAATAATACTCCAATAAAGCTAAAACATAAAACACCAATTGTTTTTTGCAATATTGACAACGATGTCCAAAATTGAAAAACATTAAGAATTCTACAATTGAAACGGCTAACTATCTTCTTGTTTTTTAAAAGATATATAATTAAAAAAGTTATTAAAAACATCCAAGAAATTGAGATGTTTAAGAAGTTGAGTCCCTTAAATAAAGACAGAAATTCAATACTAAACCAACTAAAAACGCTTATTAGAAGTATACTTTTTATTGAAATTAATAATAATGATTGTTGATCATTTTTACCAGAAATAACCATTATTAAAATCAAAAAACAAACGAAAGGTAAAAGAAGCATTATGAATTTTTTAATTTAATCATTGATCTTAATTTTATTTGAAATGGAACTTCAATTAATTTATTAAATAGAAAAGCAATAACTATAATGATGGGTAGAGCAATCAAAAACATTGTTTTATATACGCTTAATTCAAGTGTATTGACTCCAAATGGAATGATAAATGATAAAGCAATGTATTGATGACATAAGTAGAGAGAATAAGAGATTCTACCAAAAAATAAACTTAGTTTATTTACAATCCATTTTAATTTTTGATATATAAACAAATAGAAAATAAAATAGTAAGAATACAAAAATGTCAAGTGTTCTGTGAGTGTAATGTCGGTTGGGTTGTAATGATGATGATTTATAAAAATCAATGTTTGCAAAGTTAGATTTATAATAATAAATAAATGGTTAATTTTTTTGTTGCCCTTACCGTATATTAATTTATAAAAATAAATTCCTGATAGAAAAAGTGGAAACCAATATATGCCTGGTATTACGTTAAATACTGAGTTTAAATAAAGAAAATCTATATGTGTGAATAATGAAAATAGGTTGATCGCTGAAATTAACATTAGAAAATATTCCAAATAGTTGATTTTTTTTAACAATAAAAAGACAAAAACAATCAAGTAAAAATTCATCTCTATAATTAAGGTCCAATAAGGACCATCCAAGTTATCAATTTTAAAATAATGTTGAAACATACTCATATTTGCCCAATAATTTCCCCAGGGAATTATCGTGAAATTACATCCGTATTTTTCAAAAAGTTTGATAATTATTAAACTAAATGTAAATGTTACAACAGCCCAATAAACAGGATATAATCTTGTAAAACGATTGAATAGAAATGTAAATCCATTAGTTGTTTTTTCAATACTTTTATAAATTACAAAACCACTAATAATGAAAAATAAATCAACACCTGTTGAACCAAATTTAAAAAAATGATAAGTATCCTTGTAGTAAAGGGAAAAATGATATAATACAACGAGTATAGCTGCAATACCTCTAAGTGCATCTAATTCTTGAATACGAATTGTTGCTTTTTCATTTTTATCGGACATATCAATAATACTTTCTCAAGTAAAATTAAGAAAAATTGCTGTTTAATGCATATCAGGTAACAACTGTTCAATAATTTGCTGGATTTCTTTGATGGAAACAGTAACATTTCTTTCGTAAAGATCTACTTCATTTTCATCTTTGGTTTCACAAAAAAGTGCATAATAGTAAAGTTCTACGATAGAACTAATTCGCCAAAAAGGGAAACGAAAATCTTGAATTTTATCAATTTCAGGAATGAGTTCAATAACAACTGATTTAGGTGGCATAAACAAGCAATTTGTGAGGCCTGCTCCATGTAATGAGATGACAATTTCAGCTTGAGACATCAGGTCAACCTGTTGCTTTACAGTTAGGTCCTCCAAATGAACAATTTCAAAATGGTGAGAAAGTAAAAACGATTCAAATTTTGCTTCATTTATTATTTTTCTTCGTTTTGCTTTACTTCGTGAGATATAAATCCTTTTTTGTCTTTTTTGTCCTTCATCAACGTTAAAAAATGATCTGACATTTGAAATGTCTTCTGGGAAAAATTTAGAAGTCCAAGGTCTAACTTGTTGAAAAATATAGTTTTTAACGAAAATATGATGGTTTTTAGGTACTATTTCAATGTTTAGGTTTTGCTTATTAGAAAGAGTGTCTTTCACATATGATATTTCTGCAATTTCTTGTGGTAATAACAAAACTGCATGAGGATATTTTTGTTGAATTGAAATTAAGCGAGGAAGATAAGTTGTTAGCCATGAGAAATAACCAAACCAAGGAGTTTGAATTGTAAAATATTCGATGTTTTTTTGATTGTATTTTATTGAATTTAAGCTTTTCCCAAATTTACAAACTAAAAATTGTTCGATTGCTTTTCTCCAATGTTTGTAATAAAATGTATAATCATAGGTTCCAATAAGATTTTCTGCAGATTTTAGTGGTAATAAGAAATTGTGAACTAGTAATCCTGAATTTGTTATAAATACCTGCTTTAACTTTTTTGATTTTAATATAGATAATGAATATTTAAACTTTTTTTGATACCAACCTTGGTGTTTTTTAGATAACTGCTCAAAATTTTCAGGAAGTCTAGTTTGATAAAACATTCAATTTAAATTACATTAATTTTATTGGATATAATTTTGGATAAAGTTATCCAATTACAATAAATATTCCCTTAATCATGTAATATTTTTTATTTCAATTTTAATTAAGTTAATTTTGTTGAATAAAAGTAAAAGATTCATGAAAATACTACTTGCTAAAATTCTTTATAAGTTTCCTTCAAGTATATTTCCTACTTTATTGTCTTATTTGACTTTTTTACCTGGTATTAAACCAAGTCGAAAAAATACTATTCTCGCATTTAATACTCACGATCAGTCTGGAGGGGCTTCTAAAATTGCCTATCAGTTAGCTAGTTATTCTCAATCCAAGTTTTCTTATTTTTTATTTACAGGGATAAAAAAACGGAATGAAGATTGGATTTTTGAACTTCCTAAACTTAAAGATAATGAGTTGACTCGCGTGTTGAATCATCATGAGAAAAAAGGTGGTTGGTTAGATTTTGCAAAGTTAGGTCCATTACAATTGCGAAAAAACAATAAATTTAAAGAGGCAAGCATACTTCATTTCCATAATTTACATGGCTATTATTTCTCTTATGCTTTACTACCTTTGTTAGGTAAGGGTAAAAGAGTTGTTTGGACTTTGCATGATGACCATGTACTTTCAGGACATTGCTCATTTACGATGAAGTGTGATCGTTGGAAGATAGGTTGTGGAAATTGTCCAAGTTTGGAAGTTTACCCATCTTTAACAAATGACTCAACACGTGAATTATTGTATTGGAAGAAAAAGTGGATAAATCAACTTAATCCTATCATTGTTTCTCCTTCAAAATGGTTAGCTGATCGTGTTAAATTGAGTTATCCTAATCTAACAGATATTCGAGTAATTAATAATGGGATCGATACAGATATATTTGTACCAGGGGATAAAAATCTATTAAGGGAGGAGTTAAATCTTCCTAAGGATAAGTTTTTAGTTTTGTTTGTGGCAGAATTTTCAACCGATAATCCATTTAAAGGTGGCGAAATTGTTCGTGAGGTAATCAGAAAGTCAACAAATGAATCTATTTGCTATATTACGATTGGAGCAGAAAATAAAACTGTCAATCAACATCATCTTGAGTTTCCTTACATTTCAGATGAAAGAGAATTAGCGAAATTGTATGCAGCTTGTGATGTATTATTTTATCCTACCAATGCGGATAATTTTCCATTAGTAGTTTTAGAAGCTATGAGTTGTGGATTAACAGTGATTGCATCTGCTATTGCAGGGATTCCTGAGATTATAAAAGACAATAACAATGGATTTTTGGTTGAAGGTTATACTGATATAGCAGACTATGAAGTAAAATTAAAATATGTTTTTGAACTAAAAACTTCCGATAAAATTGGCATTATTTCAGAAAATGCTCGACAAACCGTAGTGACAAAGTTTAGTTTATATGATATGATTCAAAATTATCAGATACTTTATCAATCTTTATTGTAACCATAGCTATGAAGTTGACCATTTTACTTGTTGTCCTAAATAATAAAACTTACATTGGTCAGGCGATAGAGAATTTTCTTTCTCAAAACTGTCCCGATGCTGATTTATTAATCATGGATGGAGCAAGTACAGACGGAACGGTAGAGGTTATTCAAATGTATGTATCTAGTTATCCTCAAATTTCATATGTTTCAGAGAGAGATTCTGGTCAGTCAAATGCAATGAACAAAGGATTGAAAATTGCAAAAGGTGAGTTTGTTAGCTTTTTAAATGTAGATGATTATTATGCAGATGGAGTACTTAACCAAGTGGTTACTTACCTAGATTATGATTCAACAATTGATTTTATAACCGGGAATTGTTATGTGTGGGATTCAGATGGTCAATTGATTTATATAAACCGTCCTTCGACTCTAGAGAAACATCATGTTTTGAGTGGCTATCATTTTCCGGTTAATCCGACTGCTTATTTTTATCGTAAATCTTTACATAAAGAACTAGGGTTTTATAATGAGCAAAATCATTATAATATGGACTTAGAGTTTATTATTCTTGTTGCATTAAATAGTCGATTGACGTATGTTGATAGAGATTGGGGGAATTTTAGAATGTTACCGAACACTAAAACATTTTCGGATCAAGTGAATAATAGTTTAGAATTACGAAAACAAGAGTTGTTGCTAAGATATTTGAAAAAGCAGCCTTTTTTATTGAAATTAAAAGTTGAAATTTATAAATTAAAGAAAAAATATTATCCTCAGATTCATCATATGTTTAAAGTGTTGAAAGATAAAGTCTACTTTGAATTTACTAAATTATTTTAGTATACATTGATTTTACATTAATTAAAATGACCTAATATTTATTATTGATAGAATTATTGTATTAATTTCGTTCAATATTATTAGAAATTATAAAAAATGTTATTTAACTCATTTTCATTTTTAGTTTTTTTTCCTATTGTTTTTATTTTATATTGGATTTTAAATAAAAACGTTCGTTATCAGAACATCTTATTATTGATTGCTAGCTATTATTTTTATTCTTGTTGGGATTGGCATTTTTTATTTCTTTTGATTTTTTCAACGTTATTGGATTTTTATTCGGGAAAACTTATTTACCAATATAAATCGAATGTAGTAAAACAAAAATGGATATTAATCTTAAGTATTGGTATTAATTTAGGTCTTTTGTTAGTCTTTAAGTATAATGATTTTTTTATAAATTCTTTTTGTGATCTTTTACAAAGTTTTGGTTTCAAGACAAATAGATATTTATTGAATGTGATTCTTCCAGTAGGAATTTCATTTTATACTTTTCATGGCTTGTCTTATGTAATTGATGTTAAAAAAGATAAGATCACACCAGAATATAGTTTTATTAATTATTCTTTATTTGTCAGTTTTTTCCCCCTTTTAGTAGCTGGACCGATTGAAAGAGCCACGCATTTGTTACCTCAAATCAAAAGATCTAGAATACCTGACTATTCTAAAATGGTAGATGGATTAAGGCAAGTGTTATGGGGATTATTTAAAAAGATTGTTGTAGCGGATCAAATTTCTGGATATGTTAATCAAATTTATGACTCTCCAGGACAGTATAGTGGTGCTATATTATTAATGGGCACGATTTTGTTCACTATTCAAATATATGGTGATTTTTCAGGATATTCTGACATCGCATTAGGTACTGCAAGAATGATGGGGTTTGAATTACTGCAGAATTTTAGCTATCCTTATTTTTCTAGAAATTTGGGAGAGTTTTGGAGGCGTTGGCACATCTCACTTTCTTCCTGGTTTAGGGATTATGTCTATTTTCCACTAGGAGGAAATAGGGTAGGAATGGGTAGGAAAATTTTTAATGTGTTTGTTATTTTTCTTGTAAGTGGATTTTGGCATGGAGCGAATTGGACTTATGTTTTTTGGGGAGGTGTAAATGCATTTTTTGTTTTACCATCGGTTTTATTTAAATCCAAAAATAAATATGAGGATATTGTTGCAATAAATTCAAGGTTTCCATCATTAATAGAATTAATACAAGTTATATCAACTTTTATATTAGTTTGTTTGATTTTTATTATTTTCAGATCTCCAACAATAAGTTTTGGGTATGATTATTTTTATTCTTTATTTTCCGATTTATTTAATAAATCTTCCATAATTCAGGCTTATAATTTTATTTATTGGAATTTAGGCTTTCAAATTCCAATTTACATATTCATTTGTTTTGCAGTTGAATGGATAGGTAGAAGAACAAAATCACCATTATCATTATTGAATAATAGAAAGCCTATTTTTAATCAATTAATCTACATTTTTTTAGTTTTATTGGTTTTATATTACAGTGGGAAAGAGAATGAATTTATTTATTTTCAATTCTAATCATAAATAAATACAAAAATGAATCCTGTTTTTAAGAAAATTAGTTTTAAATTATTTAAATTTTCAGTTAGAATATTAATTGTACTTTGTTTGTTATTACTCATTGGATTTGCAAAAGAAAAGTATCAATTCAAAGTGAATAAAGAGCATTTAAATCACAAAAATATTTTTATTGGGGATTCACATATACAAAAATCGGTAGATCCTACAAAATTTAAACAATCAATTAATATTGCCCAAGTATCGGAGTCTTTTTATTATACCTTTTATAAACTTAAATATCTAGTAGATCATGAAATTAGAATTAAGTCTGTATATTTTGGTGTTGGGTATCATAGTTTTTCTTCCTATTATGATAAATATACTTTTGGGAAATTTTCTGAAGATATTCGTGCTAGGTATTTTTACATCTTACCTTTTACTGAAAACTTAACCTTTTGTCAAAGTCATTTCAAAACGATTCTAGATTTTTCTAAAAGTTTAATATCAAAGAATTCTAAATTTTATGATGCGAAAGATTTAAATCATACTTTTTTAGGAGGTCATACCAATTTTTTTGTAAATAGTAAGCTTGACACTAGTTATATCAAAATAAGAGCTAAAGAACAATACTTTAATGAAAATAAGTTGTGTGAGATTTCACAAGTAAACACAAGTTACTTTGATTCAATAGTATCAATTTGTAAACGAAATCAAATTAAATTAACGTTGATATCAACACCTGTTCATCCATATTATGATAAATGTGTACCCAATTACTTTAAGAATTATTTCTTTCAAAAATGTAAAAAAAGTGGGTGTAAATTAATTCTTTTTGATTCCAATCACTTTAATAACGATTGTTTTTACAAAGATGGGGATCATGTAACAAAAAAAGGGGGCGAAAAAATAACTTCTGAACTTAGTTTGATGCGTTTGCCGGATCTTTTTATAAAATAATTATTTATAGATTTATCTACTATATGTTTGCCATTTCAATTCTTATGTGTAGTTATAATGGTCATTCCAATGTAGAAGCATCGATAGGTGCAATTGCAAAATTGAATACCAAAGGAATAGATGGTGTTGAATTTATTTTTGTAGATAATGGTTCATATGAAAACATGGAATCATTAGTACTTTCAATATGGGAAAATAAAGGGGCACCTTTTACATTAAAAACATTTACAGAGACCAAGCATGGAAAAGTTTCTGCATTATTGAAAGGTATTGAAGCTATAGAAGGTAACTATGTAATTATTTGTGATGATGATAATGAATTAGCAGAGAATTATTTACATGTTGGGTTTGACTATCTGGAAGTTCATCCAAGTGTTGGTGTGTTAGGAGGGAAAGGTATTGCTAAAGCGGAAATACAATTACCAAATTGGTTTGAGTCTGTTAAATACAACTATGCTTGTGGCGCACAAGCATCTAAAACAGGAAATGTGCTGCCGGAACGTAATGTTGTATATGGTGCAGGATTATGGTTTAGAAAATCGGCTTACGATCAAGCTGTGAGTAATGGTTTTCGTTTTATTTTTAATTATGTTCGCGACAATCCAAGGATGCGTAATATGTCTAATGGGGGCGAGGATGGAGAGTTATGTTGGGCTATAAAATACCAAGGATATGAAGTGCATTATCATGACGAATTAGAATTTACTCATCATATTGAAACGTTTAAATTGAAAGATGATTACCATACTACTATTCTAGCCCGTAAAACGCAATGTACTTTGTTTGCTTCATTGTATTATCGGGTTTTTCAAATGCCTTTTTCAAAAGTTAAAAATTTCTGGGTAAAAGAATTACTATATATTTTTTTGAATTATCTAAAGAATTTTAAGTTTAATAAGCACTATTTTATGGGTGAAATTAAACGTAATCGAAGTAACATAAAAATGTTGATTAATTATCGTTCTAAATACGATGGATATGTGAATCAGTTGTTGGTCTTCAGAAATCATTCAAAAAATCAATCGCGATGACTAAGTCTCCTTTTTTTTCTATCATCATCCCTCTTTATAATCGCGAGTCCAAAATAAAAAAAGCGATTCAAAGTATTTTAGATCAAGATTTTCAAGATTTTGAGATACTAGTTGTCGATGATTGTTCCACAGACCAATCTTGTGAGGTTGTTCTTTCAATCCAAGATAAGCGTATCAAATTGATTAAAAACGAAATAAATTTAGAGCGTTGTTTAACTAGAAATAAAGGAATAGAATTAGCACATGGAAAGTTTATTTGTTTTTTGGATAGCGATGATTATCATTTATCGAATCATTTGAGTAAATTACACCAACAGATAGTTGCATTGAACGAGCCAAAGGCATTTTTTTTCACAAATTCTTGGAATGAAACAGAAGATGGAATCCGATCAGAACGCACATGTCCTTCAATCGAAGGTATAGATTTTTATACTTATTTTTTAAAGTTTACAGTCAATCCACAGCGTTGGGCAGTCGAAAAAAGTCTTGCTCAACAGATTTTCTTTGATCCTAATGTGTTGATTTGTGAGGATATGGATTTTTCCTTACGTGTCGCACAAGCTAATTATCCAATATATCAAGTGAATGAGCGCACGACAGTTTATGTAGCAGCCTCAGATAGTTTTACTCATGGTGATCCACAAAAGTGGGAAAAGGAATTGTTTTATTTGAAACGGATTTTCGCAAAGGAAAATTTGAAACTGCCTAAAAATGAAACGAAGCGTTTACTAAGTATGTGTTATTTTCATCTTGCGCGGAAAAACTTTACGCTCCAAAACAATTGGAAAACTATTAGTAATTCAGTGCGATCATTTTTCTTGTATCCAAAAGGATATAATGGAAAAACTCAAAAAGAAATTTTGATCATGATTTTGTATTCGTTGTTTTTTGTACAACAACTTAGGAATCGCAACTAACTATTAAATAGGCGAATAGTTAGTTGCGAAGTTTTCTATTATTTATTCATTTCCGCGAAATTCTTATAGAAATAAGGGATAGTTTCGATGCCTTTATAATAATTAAACAAACCATAATGCTCATTTGGTGAGTGAATTGCATCACTATCCAATCCAAATCCCATCATTACTGTTTTTAAACCTAATACTTTTTCAAACAAAGCTACAATAGGAATACTTCCTCCGCTTCGAACAGGTATTGCAGGTTTACCAAAAGTAGTTTCGTATGCTTTACTCGCTGCTTGGTATGCAATAGAATCTACAGGTGTTACAACAGGATCTCCACCATGATGAGGTGTAACCACAACTTTTGTACCTTCTGGAGCGATACGTTCAAAATGAGTTTTAAATAATTCTGTAATTTCATCTGGAACTTGATGAGGTACTAAACGCATTGAAATTTTAGCATATGCTTTAGAAGCAATTACTGTTTTTGCTCCTTCTCCAATATATCCACCCCAAATTCCATTGACATCTAACGTTGGACGAATCGAACCTCTTTCCATCGTTGAATAACCATCTTCGCCATATACATTTTCAATATCTAGGGCTTTACAATAGGCATCGTGACTAAATGGCGCTTTTGCCATTTCATTTCTTTCTGCACGCGTTAATTCTTCTACTTTATCGTAAAAACCTGGAATCGTGATGTGGTTGTTTTCATCGTGTAATGAAGCAATCATTTTAGTTAATATGTTGATTGGATTAGCAACGCAACCACCATACAACCCTGAATGTAAATCACGGTTTGGACCCGTAACTTCCACTTCTACATAACTCAATCCTCTCAAACCAGTTGTGATCGATGGCGTATCATTCGCTAACATACCAGTATCTGAAACTAAAATTATATCCGCTTTTAATAATTCTTTGTATTCTTCAATAAAAGTGCCTAAATGTACACTACCAACTTCTTCTTCGCCTTCAATCATGAATTTCACATTACACGCTAATTCACCAGATTTTACCATTGCTTCGAATGATTTTACGTGCATAAACATCTGACCTTTGTCGTCACATGCTCCACGTGCAAATATTGCCCCTTCAGGATGAATTGGAGTAGTCTTGATTACTGGTTCAAATGCTGGGCTATCCCATAATTCGAGTGGGTCAGCTGGTTGAACATCGTAATGCCCATACACCAGAACAGTTGGTAAACTAGGATCAATAATCTTTTCTCCGTAAACGATTGGATATCCATTTGTTTGATAGATTGTCACGTTTTCCGCGCCAGCAGAAGTTAAATGATCAGCCACAGATTTAGCTGCGTCGTGTACACTTGTTGTATACGCTGGATCCGCAGAAATAGAAGGGATTCTTAATAAATCCATTAATTCATTTAAGAATTTATCTTTGTTTTGTTGAATATAGTTTTGTGTGTTTTGCATGATTGATTTTTTTGATAAAATTAATTATTTTTCTTATTAACCATAAATACGCCGCCCAATACAACGAACATGGCAAGTATCTGTAAATAATGAATGGATTCACCATCGGATAAACCGAAAAATAGCGCGACAATAGGAATGATATAGGTTACACTACTTGCGAAAATAGTGGAGGAAATAGCTATTAATTTATTGAAATAGAAAAGCGCAATTACCGTTCCAACCACACTCAAAATGGATATAAATCCTAATCCTTCCCAAGCTTTTGGTTCGTGTTGAAGAAAGTCAATCGCACCAGTAATATAGGCTAGAATCGCACTTGGAAGTAAGGTTGTTCCAAAGGCTATAGAAGCGATTTCAATGGCTTTGTATTCGGAAAGTTTGTATTTCACTACATTCACCGAAATGGCATAACATAAGGTAGCAGCTGCCACTGCAATAATTTGATTCAAATTACCAGAAAAAGAAACATTTTCTCCTCCTAAAATCAATAATACAACACCTACAACAGCAATTACTAATCCTGATAATTGAAATTTGGAAATGGTATGTTTAAACACCATAAAACCAATGAGTATGGTAAAAATAGGGGTAAGACTATTCATGACACCCGTTAATCCAGAGGACAAACCTGTTTCCGCATAAGTGAATAAAAAAGCAGGGAAAAAGTTTCCGAAGTATCCAACACAAGCAAAGAAAATTAAGTCTTTCTTACTTTTTATATGTTTTAGATTCATTAAAGTAATAGGAAAAAGTACCAATCCTGCAATCACCATTCTTAATGCTGCAACTTGAGAACTGCTGAATAAGTTGGTTCCATCCATGGCGTGCATGCCACGTTTCATAAGTATAAATGACCCTCCCCAGATGATTCCAAGAAAGATAAGATAAAACCATGCGAGTGTTTTTTTAGTCATAGTCAAAGGTAATGTTTTTTCAAAATTCTACTTATTTGATTCAATTTAAATGCGTAAATTTGACCGCCTTATAAATTGGCTAATCGTTTATTAATTATAGATTTATGAAAAGAATTTTATCTTTTTTATTTTTTGTAACACTGGGTCTAACTGTTTTTGGACAAAATGCACCAAGTGTAAATGCTAAACTTACTGTTTGTGAAGGGGAGGCTATCCCAAATTTAACAGCTAATGGATCCAATATCCAATGGTATTCCGATGCTGGTCTTACGAATTTAGTGGGTTCAGGAACTAGTTTTGCTACTGGCAAAACGAAAATAGGAATGTATGTGTATTATGCGACACAAACGGTAAATAGTATACGTAGTTCTGCTGTTAGTGATACCTTGCTTATCAAAGCAATTCCTTCCGCTCCAATTTCTGGAGGTAACCAATCCGCATTTGTTGGTGGAGCAATTCCTTCTTTGACTGCGGTTGCAAAAACAGGAACAATTTCTTGGTATAGTGACCTAGCATTAACACAATTGGTTGGTACGGGTACAAGTTTGAATACTGGTAAATCAAGCGCTGGAACGTATACTTTTTATGCAGTTACGACAAATGGAGGATGCAAAAGTAGTGTGACAACAATCACTTTAACCTTGACTACAGCAACTTCTGCTTGGTCAGTTTTGACACCTATTCAGTCTAATATTTTATATGGGGTAACTTCTGTTTCTGGTTCAAATGCCATTGCTGTAGGCGCAACAGGAGCTTTGGAACAATATAATGGAACTGCTTGGTCAACTGCTACGAGTGGGTTATCTGGTAGTATTAATGCGATACACTTTTACAATAGCCGCAATGTTTGGGCAGTAGGAGCTTCTGGAAAAGCCTTGAAATATAACGGTACAACTTGGACTGCAAATAATAATTCAAGTACAGCTGCTTTGTATTGTGTTTATGCTGTTGATTCAACAACGATTTGGGCAGCAGGTACGAATGGTAAATTAATTAAAAGCAATGGAACTACTTGGACAAATCAGTCTTCCAATATTTACGTAGATATCAAAGGAATTTCTTTTGCGAATGCTAGCAAAGGTGTTTTAGTGGGTACGTTTGGTACAATTTCTATGTATAATGGAACTGCTTGGGCGGAACAAAGTACGACATTTTCTAATGATTTTTATGGTGTTCACATGTTAGATGCAAATACTGCTTGGGCAGTAGGGTCTTCTGGTACAATAGTGAAATACAACGGTTCCACTTGGACACAAGTAACAAGTGGTGTTTCCACGACATTACGTTCGGTTTATTTTACAAGTGCAAACGATGGTTGGGCTGCTGGTGATGGTGGTGTTTTATTACATTATAATGGTACAAGTTGGTCAACCGTGGTTAGTGGTACAACCAATGCGTTGAACAGTATTTCCTTCAGTGATGCAAATCATGGTTTTGCGGTAGGTGCAGCAGGTACGATTCTTAAATATGCTAACCAAGTAAGTAATGTTACTGCACCAGTAGTAGTTCCTACAGTAATTTGTAAAGGCGAAACTACTCCTGCATTTACTACTTCTGGAACAGCTGTTAAGTGGTATAGCGATGCAAACTTAACTACCCAAGTAGGTACAGGAAATAGTTATACTCCAGCAGTTACTAATGTTGGAACTTATACCTATTATGTTACTGATACACAAAATAACAATACAAGTGTCGCGACTTCCGTTACATTAACGATTAGAGATGTTCCTTCTGCTCCAGTTTCAGATGGAAATGAAACAATTCTACAAAATGGTACTTTGTCTCCATTAAGTGTTGTTGGAAATGAAATTACATGGTATTCAGATGTGAATTTAACTACGAGTGTTGCTACTGGGAATGTTTTTACACCAGTTAATCCATCTACAGGAACAAATACTTTTTATGCAACACAAACTGTAAATGAATGTAAAAGTTTAGGTACAAGCGTTACCTTAACTATTACTCCTGTAGTAAAAAGTGCTGCAAAAGATATCCTTTCTTTTGGATTTGTGAATCCAGCAATGACAGGAACAATTTCAACTACTGATATAGCAATCACAGTTCCTTTTGGAACGAATGTTACGAATTTAATTGCAAGTTTCTCTTTGTCAGACTCTGCAAAAGCAACGGTTACCTCTGTTGCTCAAACAAGTGGAGTAACAATTAATGACTTTACTAATCCAGTAAGTTATGTAGTTACAGCGGAGGATGGTACTACAAAAACGTATACGGTAACAGTTACGATTTCTTCTAACACTCCAAGTGCTGCGAACGATATTCTTTCTTTTGGTTTCTCGAATCCACAGGTTACAGCTACAATCAATGGTACAACGATTACGGCTTCGGTTCCAAATGCAACGAATGTAACTACGTTAAAAGCAAACTTTACTTTATCACCTTTAGCTACGGTAACGGTAAATGCAACTCCACAAGTTAGTGGTTCGACAAGTAATGACTTTACTTCTTCTGTTACTTATGTTGTAAAGGCGGAGGATAATTCAACAAAAAATTATACAGTAATAATTACACGCCAAGCACCAAGTGCCCCTATCGCTTCTTCTCTTGCTGCAATTTGTGAAGGAGGTGTAGTTCCTGCTTTGATAGCTACTGGGACAAATATCTCTTGGTATTCCGATAGTTTATTGCAAAATTTAGTGTTTGCTGGATCTAGTTTAAACACTGGAAAAATGTTGGCTGGTACGTATAACTATTATGTTACACAAACAAGTAATAACATCGAAAGTGCAGCAACAAAAGTTACATTGTCAATTATTGCATCACCATCTGCTCCAGTTTCCACAGGAAATCAATCGGCGTATGAAGGAGGATTTATACCTACTTTGAATGTGAATTCTGTAAATGGAACAACGATTACTTGGTATAGCGATGTAGCACTTACGCAACAAGTAGGAACAGGAACTTCGTTAAATACTGGTAAAACAGCAATTGGAAATTATTCTTTTTATGCTACCGCATCGCAAAATACGTGTAAAAGTTCTGCGGTTTCTGTTCAATTATCCATCACAAATGGAGCTTCTTGGTCTACACTTACAGCGTTACAAAGCAATATTTTATTTGGTGTGAGTGCTAATTCTTCTTCAGCTGTATTAGCGGTTGGAGCTACAGGAGTTGTAGACAAATACAATGGAGCTTGGTCAGTTGGTACAAGTGGATTAACAACGGATATAAATTCCGTACATTTTGTAAGTCCTACAAGTGCTTGGGCAGTAGGTAAATCTGGAAAAACAATTAAATACAATGGAACTACTTGGTCAACTGTAACTAATAATAGTACGCTAGCTTTATACACAGTATATGCATTGGACGCAACTACAATTTATGCGGGAGGTGCAACAGGTAAATTAATGAAAAGTACCAACGGTACAAGTTGGACGAATATTACCACTTCAAACGTATACGATGTTCGCGGAATTTCATTTGCAAGTGCTTCTAAAGGAGTTTTTGTTGGTACTTCGGGTTCTATTTATGTTTATAATGGAACTTCTTGGACAGAACAAACTTCAGCAACATTCACGAACGATTTCTATGGTGTACACATGTTGGACGCAACTACTGCTTGGGCGGTAGGTTCTGCTGGTACCATCGTCAAATATAATGGAACAACTTGGTCACCAGTAACAAGTGGTACTTCTGCAGTTTTACGTTCTGTTTATTTCACTAGTGCTACAAATGGTTGGGCAGTTGGTGACGGTGGAGTTATGTTACATTACGATGGAACATCTTGGTCATCTGTAGCAAGTGGAACAACAAACAACTTAAATAGCGTAACATTCAGTGATGTAAACAATGGTTGGGCTGTAGGTGCAGCTGGTACAATTTTACAATATAAAAATTTAGCGAGTAATATTACTCCTCCAACAGTAACTCCTACTACTGCTTGTCAGGGTAGTACTATTCCAGCGTTTACAACAACAGGAACGAATATTAAATGGTATAGTGATGCACAGTTAAAAACGAAAGTTGGTACAGGTATATCTTATACGCCTTCTGTAAGTAATGCAGGGACCTATACGTATTATGTTACCGATTCTATCAATGGAAGTACAAGTATCGCTTCTTCCGTAACATTAACTATCAATGCAACACCTTCTGTACCAGTATCTGGAGGAAATGCAACTATGAATGAGGGAGCAACAGTGAATGCATTGACTGCTACTGGAACCACATTGGTTTGGTATTCCGACGTTCAATTAAGTGCTCAAGTAGGTACAGGTTCTTCTTTTACACCTGCATCTCCAAGCAATGGAGTGAATACATATTATGTTACACAAACTATTTCTGGATGTAAGAGTCCAGCTACAATCATTACGTTAACAGTAAATCCAAAAAGTACAGCAAAAGACATTACATCTTTCAGTTTTGCAAGTTTGAATGTTACTGGTGTAATTAACGGAACGAATATTACAGCAACGGTTCCATTTGGCACCGATGTAATGAATTTAGTTGCGACATTCACAGCATCTAATTTAGCGACTGTGAAAGTAGGAAGTACTTCGCAAGTTAGTGCAACTACATCTAATGATTTTATGGGACCTGTTTCATATGTTGTGACTGCAGAAAATGGTTCAACAAAAACGTACACGGTAACTGTAACAATTGCTTCACCTAGTACTACAAAAGACATCACAGCATTTAGCATTTCTTCGTTAAATGTTGCTGGTGTTATCAATGGTACAAACATTACAGCAACGGTACCTTTTGGAACGGATGTAAGTAATTTAATTGCAACTTTCACGAATTCACCTTTGTCTTCGGTTTCTATATTAGGTACTCCTCAAGTTAGCGCGACAACAAGCAATGACTTTACAGGTCCTGTTTTATACACAGTTACAGCACAAGATAATTCAACCAAAGATTATACGGTAACAATTTCAATTGCAACTCCGAGTAGTGCTAAAGACATTACAGCATATAGTTTTGCTTCTTTGTCAATGAATGGAACAATTTTAGATACAAACATTTCTTTCACTGTTCCTTATGGAACGAATGTAAGTAACTTGGTTTCAACATTTACTGTTTCTAATTTGGCTACGGTTAAAGTTGGTGCTACATCACAAGTTTCTACAGTAACTTCTAATAATTACACGGATACGGTGAAATACATTGTAACCGCACAAGATGGATCTAAGAAAAATTATAATGTCATTGTAGCGGTTACACCTCCAAGTACTGCAAAAGATATTACCGCTTTTAGTGTGAATATTCCAAATGTTGTATGTGCAATCAATGGAACAACTATTACTGCTACCGTACCTTATGGTACCAATGTAGGTAATGTGATAGCAACATTTACAAATTCACCTTTATCTACTGTAAAAGTTGGAGTAACTACGCAAGTGAGTACAACCACAGTAAATGACTTTACCAATCCTGTTACTTATGTTGTAACAGCACAAGATAATTCTACACAAAATTATACCGTTACAATTACCGTAACACCTCCAAGTACAGCAAAAGATATCACAGCTTTTGGATTAGTTACACCGAACACAACTGGAGTATTCAATGGAAATACGATTACATTGACTGTTCCTTATGGAACCGATGTGAAAGCATTAGTTGCTACGTTTACGCATTCCAATTTAGCAACTGTAAAGGTAGGAGGGAACGCACAATCCAACGGCGTAACGCAAAACGATTTCTCATCTCCTTTAACTTATACTGTTACTGCACAAGATAATTCAACACAAAACTATACCGTGATAGTTGTTGTTTCTCCAAGAATAAAAAGTACGGCAAAAGACATTACTGCATTTAGTATTTCTAATCCAAATACAGTGTGCGTAATTAATGGAACTTCCATCACGGCTACCGTTCCTTATGCAACTAATGTTACAAATTTGATAGCTACTTTCTTAGTTTCAGACTCTGCTAAAGTGAGTGTGAATTCGGTTGCACAAGTTAGTGGAACAACACCAAATGATTTCTCAAATGCGGTTGTTTACACAGTAACAGCAGAAGATGGAACGGTGAAAAATTACATCGTTACCATTTCAATCGCTGCGAAAGTATTGAGTTCGGCAAAGGACATCACGTCGTTTAGTATTAAAACCCCAGCGACTAACTGTACTATCAACGGAACAGACATTAAAGCAACCTTACCTTATGGTACAGATTTAACAAAATTGGTAGCTATTTTTAATGCATCAGCATTGAGTACAGTAACTGTAAATTCAGTAACTCAAGTAAATGGAACAACAGAAAATGACTTCTCTCAAGTAGTTACCTATACTGTCACTGCAGAAGATGGAACCTACCAAAATTATGATGTTACATTGACTGTCATTTCTAAAAGTAATGCGAAAGACATTACAGATTTCAGTTTTGTGAGTCCTGCAATTTCTGCTACGATTGATCAAACAAACATTACTACAACGGTACCGTTTGGAACGGATGTAACCAATTTGATTGCCAACTTTACAGCTTCCAACTTAGCGGTTGTAACAGTGAACAATGTGAATCAAGTAAGTGGAACAACACCAAATAATTTTACAAATCCAGTTACTTACACAGTAACGGCTGAGAATGGTACAGTACAAGTGTACACGGTTACTGTAATTATTGCTCCAAGTCCAAAAAGTAATGCAAACGACATCCTTTCCTTTGGTTTTGTAAGTCCTGCAGTTACTGCGGTTATTAACGGGACAAACATCACAGCTTCATTACCTTATGGAACAGATGTAAGTAAATTATTAGTGAATTTTATTACATCCGATAAAGCAGTTGTTACTATCAATGGTACAACTCAAGTTTCTGGAACAACGCTTAACAATTTTACAAATTCGTTGACATATACCGTTACTGCTGAAAATGGTTCTGTCAAAACATATACAGTGACAGTTTCTTTAGCTAAAAATAGCGCAAAAGAAATCACCGCTTACTTATTTACAAGTCCAGTATCAAACGGAACGATGAATGGAACAACAATATCTTTACAAGTTCCATTTGGTACAGATGTAACAAAATTGATTGCAAATTTCACTGTTTCTGCTGGTGCAAAAGTAAAAATTGGAAATACAGATCAAGCTAGTGGTGTTACTGTAAATGATTTTACTTCTCCACTTACATATACAGTATATGCTGAAGATGGAACTTCGAAAAATTACACGGTTATAGTTTATGTGCTTGCTGCTCCAAAAAGTTTTGAAAAAGAGATTTTAACTTTTGGTATCACGAGTCCTTATACTACAGGTGTAATTACAGGAACGAATGTCGCTATTAAAGTTCCTTATGGTACAGATGTGAAATCATTAACGGCTTTCTTCACGCTTTCCCCAAAAGCAATTGCATATATAGGGAACGTTGGACAAATTACAGGTGTAAGTATCAATAATTTTAGTGCCCCAGTAACATATACTGTAACAGCAGAAGATGGTACAACGAAAACATATTTAATTACGGTTACCGTTGATAAAAATCCATTAGGAATTGATGAGGTAGAAACCACTCATGTGTCCATCTATCCAAATCCATCATCAGGAACATTTTTTGTGAATATGGAGCCTGGAATTTTTAGTTTATCTGTATCAGATTTACAAGGTCGTGAAGTGTATAACTATGCTAATAGAACAACTAATGGTGAAACATTTACTTTAAATTTAGGAAGTTTAGCAACATCAACATTTATAGTTAAAATTGATTTAAATGGTAAACAATTTACTAAAAAGTTAGAAGTCATTAATTAAAATAAAATTATTGTAAATTAATAAAAACTCCTTTTTCGTAATATTCGGAAAGGGAGTTTTTATTTTGTATATTTATTATAATTCTTTTCTCAATTTATGGAAATTGTAGACAAAAAATCCCATTGGGAAAATATTTACACGAGTAAGCAATTACATGAAGTGAGCTGGTATCAATCGATTCCTGAAACTTCATTGGAATATGTTAAACAAATTGATTTACCTTTAAATGCTTCGATTATTGACGTTGGAGGAGGGGATAGTTTTTTAGTAGATTATTTACTTGTTTTGGGTTATACAAATATTACTATTTTGGATATTTCTTCGGCAGCGATTGAACGTGCTAAAAAACGTTTGGGAGAAAAAGCAGAACGAGTTACTTGGATTGTTTCTGACATTCTTGAATTTATAAGTGGTCAACAGTATGATTTTTGGCATGATCGTGCAGTTTTCCATTTTATTACAAAAGATGAAGAGATTCTTACCTATAAAAAAAATTTAATTTCTCAACTGTCAGAAGATGCAAGAGTTTTAATAGGTACTTTTTCATTTAATGGGCCTTTGAAATGTAGTGGTATTGAAATTAAGCAATATTCGAGTGAGACGATGAAAATTACCTTATCACCTGAATTAAAATGGATATCTTCTCAATATGTTGATCATAAAACACCTTTTGAAACAACTCAAAATTTTGTTTTTTGTTTATTTAAGAAAAAGTAAAATTAGATGACAAGTTCTCAGAAAATTGATTTTATATTACTCGCTGCTAAATCTTTGCATGAGAATGGGTTGCCAACACACCGCGTGGAAGATTTTATTCAAAAATTGTGTGTTTCAACGCAAGTGGAAGCAGAGCTTTTTACTACACCAGGTTCTATATTTGCAAGTATAGAAAAAGATGGGGTAAAATACCCTCACTTGGTAAAGGTTTCTCAAGAAGGAGATTTGAATTTGGAGAAAATCGATGCAATTCAAGAGATTTGTAAACAAATTAGTGAGCGAAAAATTGATTTTCCGGATGGGATTCAGCAATTGAAAACGGTTAATCAATTGAAAAGTAGATATTCAAATTGGCTAATGATATTGTTTTTTGGTTTATCAACTGGAAGTGCAGCGTGTGTTTTTGGAGGGGATTTACCAGAAATAATTTGTTCGTTAGTAATAGGTTTAGGAATAGGAGGGTTCAATTCATTGTTGATTTACTTTCCTCGTTTGGGAAAAGTTTTCGTCTTAATTTCTGCAATTTGGGCGTGTTGTATTGCCGCGTTTTTCGATCATATTTACATTAATTTTCAACGAGATATTGCAACTGTTTGTGGATTGATTATTCTAATTCCTGGATTCTCTTTTACTGTCTCAATCACCGAAATGGTAAACAATCATTTAATCGCAGGATTGACACGATTTACAAATGCATTTATCACTTTTGCTATGATTGCCATAGGTATAGCTGTCGGGATGAAGTTTATGGGACATATAAATTTATCAAATCCTTCTCTTGCTATAGCTGAACTTTCAAGTTGGGTTAAATGGGTTGCTTTATTTTTTGTTCCTCTTGGATTTATGATCTTGTTTAAAGCAAAACAAAAAGATTTTATTTGGATTTTATTAGCTTGTTGGTGTTCTTATTTCTCGTATGTATATGGTCGAACAATTTTTAGTGAACCAGTTTCAGTATTTTTAGCTTCTCTGTTGTTAGGGATCGTAAGTAATTTGTTTTCTCTCGTAAAAAAACGAAATTCTTCTTTATTGTTAGTTCCTGGGATGATACTTTTAGTGCCAGGTTCACTTGGCTTTTTTAGTATTTCTCATTTGGTAAATAGTGATGTAGTTGCAGGTTTACAAACAGCCTTATCTATGCTTTCAACAGCAATGGCTTTGGTGTTCGGAATTATCTTCTCAAATATTTTAGTGAAGGCTGAACGCTAGAAATTTATTGGTTTAATTTTCAAATTTATAACCAATACCCTTAACTGTTTTAATGTGATGATCCCCTAATTTTTCGCGTAATTTACGAACGTGTACATCAATAGTTCTGTCTCCCACAACGATGTCAGTGCCCCATACTTTTTCTAATATCACATCACGTTCAAACACAATATCAGGGCGTGATGCTAATAGCGCTAATAATTCAAATTCCTTTTTAGGTAGGTGAAATGTTTGTCCATTTTTTTCTACCAAATAACGTTCTCTATTGATAATAAAAGAAGGTGATTGACTTGATTCGCTAGTGATTCCATCAGTTCTACGAATAATTGCCTTAATACGACTAATTAAAACTTTCGGTTTGACAGGTTTTGTAATATAATCATCAGCTCCAGCATCCAATCCTGCAATTTGAGAGTAATCTTCTCCTCGTGCAGTTAAAAAGCAAATACGGGTATGTGCTAATTCAGGTAGTTTTCTTAGCGTTTCACAGACTTCTATACCATCTGTTTCTGGCATCATGACATCCAAAATAATCAAATCAGGCAACAATTTTTTTGCAAGTTCAATTCCTTTAGCGCCATCAGATGAAGTTGTTACTTCAAAACCTTCCTTCACTAAATTGTATTCTAGAATATCTAGAATGTCTTGCTCATCATCAATGATTAAAATATGGCTCATCTTGAATGTTAGTTGAATGTTACGCAAATATAAGAATATTAATTATTTGGTAATAATTAATTAAAATAGGTAGGAAAGGCTTTTTTTGATGTAAGACCTTGTTGTATCTAGACATTGAAATGAAATCTTTATCTTTGTTTAAACTAAATAGCGTATGAACTATATTCTACATCTTGAAACGAGTACTAAAGTATGTTCAGTTGCATTATCTAAAAATGGTAATTGTGTTCAGCTGATTGAAACTTCGGAAGATGGATATGTTCATGGAGAGAAATTAACTTTGTTTATTGAAGAAGTTCTTATAAAGGAAGGGATTTCTCCAAAAGCATTAAATGCAATCTCTGTGTCTTCTGGGCCAGGATCTTATACAGGTTTACGAATTGGTGTATCGACTGCGAAAGGATTGTGTTTTGCATTAGACATCCCTTTAATCGCGATCGATTCTCTTCGCTGTTTGTTTGAACTTGGAAAAAAAGTTTATCCAAACCAACCCATCATTCCTATGATTGATGCTCGTAGAATGGAAGTGTTTTCTTCGGTTTTCTCCAAGGAAGAGAATGTGTTAAAAAATATTTCTGCAGACATACTCGAAGAGGAAACGTATGCTGAATACGAACCGTTTGTTGCAATTGGCGATGGAGTAGAAAAGCTTAAAGAGTTGTGGAAAGATAGAAATGTTACCATAGATTCATCCCTTATCGCTTCTGCTGAAGGTCCAGTGGAACTTGCTTACGCCAAATTTTTAGCTAACGATTTGGAGGATGTCGCTTATTTTGAACCTTTTTATTTAAAAGATTTTGTTGTTGGTATAAGTACAAAAAACGCATTAACATCCAAGCAATGAATTTAGCCGAACAAATAAAACAAACGAGACCTTTTGTCATTGCTGGTCCATGTAGCGTGGAGACCGAAGAACAAACACATACAATAATAAATGCGTTAAAATCCGAAGGGAAAACGCAGTTGATCCGTGGTGGAATATGGAAACCGCGTACCCGACCAGATTCATTTGAAGGTATTGGCGAACAAGGATTACCTTGGATTGCAGAAGCCTCAAAAAAGGTAGGGATTCCTTTTGCAGTGGAAGTTGCCAATGC
>CANGOA010000031.1 GCA_947455255.1 Flavobacteriia bacterium
CCGAAACTTTGATTACCCCCATTTTCTGGAAATAATGCCCAGTTTTGAGTGTTAAAACCTAATTCATACGAATTACTATTAATACATTTATCTGTTTCATTACCTATAGTAACCTGTGTTGTCGGTAAAACCCACATTGAAACTGTAAATGCATTTGGAATATTATTTGTAACCGGACATAAAATTTGACTTACGATGGATGAATTAAAATTGTAAGCTCCATCAGATTTACCATCAATACCCGTGGTTAATGTTGCTCCTGTAACAGTACCATTTTTCCCATTTCCAGATTCATCATTCGCATTTCCGTTGAAAGGCCACCACCCTACTAATCCGTTTTTAGGCACGTAAGATGGGATGTTTTGAGCGATTGAAATCGCTGTGTTCGCTACGATAGCGATAACTAAGATAATTTTTGTTTTCATGATTTTATAGTTAAATAACGGTAAAAGACTGCTGTAACGTGTATCTTCTCGCTTTTCCATCAGCCATATTAACAATAACATTTTCACCTGCCCATTGTGCGGAAATAGGTGTCCCACCAGAAGTATTAAGTTTTAAGAAATTCTGTTGGGATTCATACAAATGAACTGAACCATTCTCTATTTTGATAACCCCAAAATTTTGATATTTTTTATCAAATGCCATACTCTAATAATTTAAAAAAATTCCTACTCTTTAAGCTTTTCGGAAACCGCTTTTTAACAACAAAGTAACACTCGCATGCTGAAATATATCTGCACAGAACTACCTCTTTATTAATACTGTAGATTATACTGAAGAAAAGTCCCTAAATAAAAAAAGCCGTGGGATTTTTTTCACGGCTTACATTTTTTAAATTGACAACTATTCAAAAATTTGAAACTTAAAGGATTTATCTCCTATTTTCAAGAAATACAATCCAGAAACTGATTGCAAATCTATAATTTCAAAATTAGAATTTAAGGTTCCATTTTTCACTATTTTACCTTCAACATTTATTAATTGATATTGTTGACCAACAAATTGTTCGGAAACTATCATTTTAAAACTTCCATTATTAGGGTTTGGATAAATTTTGACATCAAAATCACTTGATTCAATATTATTAACTAAACTGGTTTTGGGAGCTCCAATATTCCAAGAAAAAGCCGGTCTTCCATTATTTACTCCTGAAATAGTATAATCATTATATCTTTTTTCAAGTCTAACTTTTAATTTAACATCAGAAGATAATAAATTATGACCCGATTTTAATTTTGGATTTATGACCCATTGAAGACTAATATAGACACTTCCGTAATAAAAATTATATGATCCTGTTGAATCACCTAATTTAACCTGATCATAAACCCAATTATTTTGACCATCATAAAAGGGGCAGTTTCGAGTTGAATTATTTCTATAACCATGAACATTTGTACCATAAATGTAAATCGGATGTGTTCCCTCTACATTATATATTGTGTCATATGCATTTTTACCATTGTCATATACATAATTGTGTTTAGTAGAGTCTGGATTCCATTTCATATCCCTGCCATTTTGATTAATCAATGAAGAATTTTCTCCAAAAGCCAAATGTAATCTCTTTCCTGTTTCAATATCAATAGCATATCCTGGAAACCAACCCATCCCTGTAGAACCAGAAATTTTGTTTCCGGATTTATCAATAGACGATCCTTTTCTTAAACCACCAGGTGTTGCTTTCCCTTCATTCATCTGTGCATCTACTCCTAATTCAAAAACAGGACATCTTGTCCATTTTGATGTGTCTGATGTAAATACAACATCTACATTTGTTAATCTGGAAAATGTAGAATATAATCTAGCATAATTAGAACCAAACCCATAATTGGTGTGATTTATAAAAGGCATAAAATTTGAACTAGTGCGAACTAAACAAAACGGTGCTATACCTCCATTCAATATTTTTTCATAATTTTCATAAGGATCAACAGAAATAGAACTCCCTTTATATTTATCTAATTTAAAAAAGTCTGTATACAATATTGGATTTTTATAACCTAAGGAAGTTGCATTAGAATTTGATTCAAAATTTCCTGACCTAATCCAATTTTGTGTAGCAAATACATCTACATCACATACAAAATCTAACCATTTTTTTGTTGAATCTTTATATATTATTGCTTTATCAATAGTTTCATTTATTGGATTTACATAAAATTTATCTAAAAAATTAGTTTTGTCATCATAAACTTCATATTCTTTATATCTAATCTGGTTTAATTTAATTTTAAATCCCCAATTTTCAATAGTAAAAATCGAATCTGAACTTATATTTCCAATAATAGCGATACTATCTAATTTTACACCTCCTTTTTTATCAAATCGAATTAATTTCAATTTGGATGAATCGACATACATATTTTCGTAATTTGTAAAAGAGATGGAGGTATCTAATTTGTAATCAATAAATTTTAATTCATAATATCCTTCCTTTAATTTTGAATCATTTTGAATTTCAATTATTATTGGAGCTTTATTAGGTTCATATATTACTTCTTTTACATATCCATTTTTAACAATTTCATTTTCAGATATTTTTGATAATTCAAGCCAATTTTTCCCATTACCTCTTCCATCTAATCTTGAAATCATTATATTGTTAGTATCACCTATGATAGGTGTAGGAATAATATGAAATAACTCACCTTGAGGATAAATGTTATTATCTACATTACTTGTTTTTGGAAAACCTTTTTCATTTGAGTTATCATAAAATAGTTGAATTGAATCCACGTTTTCATATAACCTTCTTAATCCTGGACAAAGAATTGTATCCTTGTTTTTAGCTGTAACAATAGCATATTCAAAATCTATTGACTCTTCCTTTTTCAAATTAAATTTTGAATTATTGTACAATCCACCATAAACATTCGAAATTTTTGAATTTAAAGCTGTCCATCCTTTACCCATTAATGGATCAGATGGAAATACAAAATTTGCTGCCTTTTTTGTACTACCAACACTACCAGGGAAACCATTACCACCATAAACAACAGTATCTCCAAGGCTCCATTTTCCATTCATAAAATTTTTATACTCAAATTCACTATTTGGATGACTAAGACTTTGACTGGAACTTAATGCCCAATACATTGAACTTTTAATCGTATTATTTAACCCAACAAGACCAACAGCAATTAGATCTTTTCCTAAACCTTTATAATCTTTATTACTCTCATCAAAATTGTCTGCATTGTAAAAAAATAACAAATTACGAAGTGAATCTGTACCGATAAGATCATCCGTTGGATTTCCAATATTTTTAAAAATATCAACGGCTGAGTTAATATTATTTAAATCAAATTTGTTTCTATTAATGATTTTGTAGGATACAAAAGTGGTGCTATCTAATATTGAATTATGATTATTATATTGATAAATCAAGGTGTGTAATTCTATTGCTTGATTATTATGTTTAAAAATTCCCCCATTTAAAATATAATAGACTGCTTCATCCCCTTTAATTTTTGGATATTCTCCTTTTTCTGGTGAATAAATTCCATCGTTATTTAAATCAATGAAAGGAGCTAAATTCTTATGCTCAGAATAATCAACTAAAGGATTTGCAGGCCATGTTTTGATATCTTCTGGGATAATATAATTCGTATCTTTCCAATTTAATTTATGGTCTGCGATTTGTTGTTTAGAGATCTTCCAAATCTTTTTTTCTCTTTTCTTTACATACGAAATATTACTTTGTAAATCTAACAAATCACTATATGGACCATTGATAAGATCATAATAATCTTTTGCGTTGACTGGTACTCGCACGAGACGATACTCATTTATAGAGTCACTATAACCAATCGTCATCGAAAATATCGACAATAAATTAATGTCCTTTTTATCTTTGAATGAATAGGAATCTAATCCATTTATATTATTGAAAACAGATTTATTCGGATTTATTTCACACTGAATTTTATTCAGGTTCAGTGTTTTAATTTTATTATTTTCTTGTGCATCACATAAACCAGTAAAAACAAGAATTAGTGACATTAAAAAAGAATATTTTTTCATAAGAATTACTTGATTACTACCATTTTCTTTCCTCCAGATGTCAATCCGTTTGCTACCAATTCATAGAAATAGATACCTGGACTATATTCACCTGTGTGAAAACCGATTTGATTAATATCATTATGAACTTTAAACTCTTTTAATTTCTCTCCTTGTTGGGAATAGAAAAAAATTTGACCTTCGGTTACGTTTTCAGGTAAGGTATAATTTAAAGTGACAAAACCATTGGTTGGGTTGGGAACCGATTGAATGTCTAATAACTTTGTAGATGGTGTGATAGGACTCATACCTGCTGTTTGCGATTTACAAGTATAGCATGGCAAGATTCCTGGTTTTGCTATAAAAAGGCTATCGGATTTATTCGTGTATCCTCCTGAAACAACGAATCTTCCTGAGTTACCAAGTCCAAAAGGTGTATTACCAAAAGTTTTAATAACGACACCATCTTCATTGATTAATTTACAAAAAGTTATATCATCATTGTTCGAATTATAATACTCGTATCTGATTAGAAATTCAATTTTCGCATCTGAATTAAAATAGTTCGTTGTAGCATATATATTCCTTTCAGTCCCTTGAGGATCAATAAAACCAAAATCTTTTAATTCAATCCTAACAGTTGAATATTTGCTCGTATCAATTAATGAAATAGGAAACTTAACCGTTTTGTATACCGATAAATCTTCATTTAATATCTCGATTGTTGAACCATTACCCTGCACCACTCCATTCTGCTTATAATAAGCATCTGACTTAATAAACTTAGTATTTCCATCATTATCATAAAAAGAAATTTCATAATTAAATGAATTTGACACTCCAGTCTTTTCAAGTGTAATCTGAGCATTTAGATTTCCAAAACTTACTAAAAAAGTAAGAAGAAGGGTAATTTTTGTTTTCATGTTTTATATTTAAAAATTTTCCCTACTCTTTAAGCTTTTCGGGGTACGCTATTATTTGTATTAGTCAATGATACATCGAACAGAAAATCCATTTGTTTTATCATTATTATTTATCGTTAATTTGCTATCTGAACTTTCTAAAATACGGAACCATGCACTATTTTGGCTACTCTCATTAGAACTCCACCAGAAGCCATTTTTTAAATTATCTGCAAAACTTCCAAAAATACTTCGCAATCCACCAGGAATAGCTGAAAATAATGAAGAATTAGTCGCATCAGTATTTGGACTATTCCAATTAGTAGTACCCACTTCTTTCATTTTTCCTCCAGCAATTGTATCTCCTCCTAAATAATTTGTCAGAATCTTCCATTCATCGTTAGTAGGTACATGCCAACCTGTAGGACATACGTTTCTATTTCCATTAGTTACATACCAATTATAAAGCTTGCCATATTTTAAATTATTTACTATATCATTATTGTAATATGACCATGCACCGGTTGTTAAATTTGACCATTGTGCATTATCTATAACATTAGGTATCGTAGTTCCATCATTGTATTTACTAACCTTCAAATTTTCTGCCATCCATTGTTGGGTACCTATATAAACAGTTTTATAAGTGTTACCATCAATATCTGAAATATTGGGTCCAAAACCACTCGTGGGTTTATGATTCGAAAGACTTATTCCAGGTATTTGAATTGATTTACCATTCGATAAAATCAATGAATCTCCTGTATATGATACTCTAGAAATACCGTTTTCAGCGTGTAAAGCAAAAGGCACACTTAGTAACTGACTCGTAATCGTTAGATCATAATTCGTTCCACCTTTTGTATCAGTTTCTGTTTTGAGAAAATATGGACCCTTTGACCAATCAATGGAGGTAAAATCCCCTAATAAATTTACCCCTCCACCAACTTTAATTTCTATTAATCCATTTGCATTCGTAGTCGTAGCTTGAGTTTCTGAATAAATAGATTTTCCTTTTATAGAATCTTTAATTATAGTTAATCTCATTCCAACCGATTTATTTATTAAAATTTCATTGGATGAACCTCTAATGACAGCTTGGTAACTAAATTGTTGTGGAGCCTGAGCATACAATACTGAATTTAGTATCATTATTGTAAAAATTGAATAAATCTTTCTCATACATCTTTAATCTTTAATACATCTAACTGATGCTGCTACTGTTTTCGGAAACGAATAAGTGTAAGTACTAGTAATTGACGAACCATTACTTATCAATAATACACTAGGAACCGATGCACTCCAAAAACCTGCACCGTCATAATAACTGCCATGACTTTCTAGCCATCCTCCCGGCAGTGCTGTAAACAAGGAAGTATTAGTCGCAATGTTAGGACTACTCCAACTTATTGTACCTGATTCCTTTAATAAACATCCAGCATAACTTGCCCCACCCAAATAATCAATTAATGTCGTCCAGTCTGACTCTGTTGGTACATGCCAACCTGATGGACATACATTTTTATTTGATATTACTTTTTGATTTATAACATATCCATCATAAAGCTTTCCATATAGGTTATTTTTACTTGCATCATCATTAATATAATACCAATAACCAATTGTATCAGTTGTTCCCCATCCCGGTTTGAATGTAGGATTGGTACTATAATCAATCAAGGTTCCGTCATTATATTTAGTGGTTTTTAGATTTTGTGCCATCCATTGTTGACTACCAATCTTTACTGTCTTGTACTGATTCCCGTCGATGTCATAAATCATCGAACTTGCAGCAATATTAGTTGGTAAATCATTTACTATAATATTTACAGAACAAGACTGACCAAACATAGAAATGGGAAAAGTTGCAGTTCCAGATGTTTGTGGTGTTCCTGTAATTTCAAATATTAAACTACCATTTCCATCCATTATTTTACCAGCCATAAGTTTAGCATTCAAACCTAAAACACCAATAGAATTTAATGTTTGTGTTTCATAAGATCCTTGATTTCCTCCAGAATATTTTAATGTAAAAGTAATTTTACCATCAATTTTAGATTCTTTGTTATATGCCAGTATACCATTCATTAATGTCCCATTAATTTGAATTTGATCTACTTGGCAATCAAAGCTTGCTACCCTAGCAGGACAAACACCTCCTTTCGTCCACACTGATTTTCCTTCACAATAGGTTAAAACTTGCCCTTGTGCCCCCTCTGTTGATACACCATTACCTGCATATAAAGCAAAAGGCACACTTAGTAACTGACTCGTAATCGTTAATTCATAATTCGTTCCCCCTTTCGTATCCGTTTCTGACTTTATAAAATATGGACCTTTCGACCATTCAATGCTTTCAAAAATTCCACTAACAACTACACCACCACCAATCGCAACACTTACCAATCCATTTTCATTGGCTGTAGGTTTATGAGTTTCTGTATATACAGCTTTCCCATTTTCTGAACCCTGTAGTATACTAATTTTCATACCAACTGATTTATTTTTTATGATTTCATTGGTAGCACTCCTAATGACAGCTTGGTAACTAAATTGTTGAGGAGACTGAGCAACTAATACGGAAGTAAATAGCGTTGCTATAAAAAACGAATATATTTTTTTCATAATTAATTGTTTTTACAAATTTTAAACGATTGAATTTTAGCTGTTTCAGAATATACTTCAAGAATATAGGTTGAAACAGATAGATTTTTCATGTCAATGACTGTTTCTTCGGAAACAATTAGCGATTTATCCACTTCTTTCCCTGACAAATCAACAATACGATATGTTAATTTTTCATTCTTGGTGTTATTCACTTTTAAATGCAACTGATCAGATGTCGGATTAGGATAGGCATTAAGTGATAAATCATATTTATTTTCCGTCATTCCTAAAACACTAATCTCATAGGTTTGTTGTACACCTTGACTTACCGAACCCGATGAATTTGAAACACTCGAACAAACTACTTGTCCTACACTAATACTGATTGAACCAGAATTATTAGCCACAGAACCTCCAGAGGTGTTAAATGATGATTGACCGAAAAGTGCTGAGCTCACACATACCAAACTGAAACTGAAATATATTTTTTTCATTGTAATGTATTTTAACTGTTATTTAACTAGTTTACCTTTTTCCTCTAAGGTTTGAACTGCTTTGTTGTAATTTGAATTGGATAATGATTCAAATAAATCATACCATTTCAATTTGTCTTTGTGTTTTGCATACCATTTCTGGTTATCACCTTCCCAATAATTCCAATCATCTCCTAATTCAATTTGAGTACCAGGAACATTTTCAGGCCCTTTTAATTTAGTATCTGGAATATTCTTCGGTTCAGTTGAAATTTTAACTGGGTTTATCTCTTCTTTCTTTTTCTCTTCAACCACAGGTAATTCAACGTTTTCAACTTTCTTTTTTTTCTTAATTATTACTACTGGTGTTGACTCTGTTTTTACAATTGTATCTCGTTTTGGAGTTTCAACGATCTTATCTACAACAACATTTTCAATGAGTTTTTCTTTTGTTTGGTTTATTATTAGTTCTGATGTATTAGGTTTTATTGTATCATGTCCTATTTTATTCAATGAGCTTTTTGAAAGATTATTCGTTATAACTTTCAAAGTGTCTTGAATAATTGGTTTCGGAGTATCTATAACTTTTACCTCGTTCTTTTTCTCAACCTTTTGTTTTTGTTCCTCCTTTTTTATCGAAGGTTTTTCTTCCTTCACTTTAGTTTTTCTTGTTTTTGTAGAATTCAATTTTACCAATGGAAATTCCAAACCTAGATGAACGGTTTTTACCCATGGATTATTAGCTGAAGGAAGATAATCAGCACCTAATGAAACATATAACGCTACATTATTATTAAACCTATTTTTAAAAGTAGTTGCAAAACCAAATCCCATATAAGTTGTATATTTCGTTTCATCAACTGTTACCATTTTGTTTAACCTGACATCCTTGAAATTTTTATAGGTATTTAAAGAATTAGATAAGAACACCAATCTTGGGGATAAATCAATTGTAAATCCATTTGACTTATTTAATAAAATGTAATTTAAACTCAAATTAGTTAAGACATTGGTGTTTTTTGAATATGCGTAATCAAATTCTACCCCATTTCGTTGCACGTTATAATTAGCACCAATCCCAAAAGACAAACTCAAAGGCTTATTTTTTATATAATAAGAATACTTTAACAATCCTCCTCCGTTCATCATTGAATCGACAAATACTCCTGATTCAACCCCAAACGTTGATTTAACCTGACTTAATGAATTAAAACTTATCAATATTGATGAAATACAGATACAATTCCTTACTATTTTTTTCATTCTATTTTATAATTAGCATATTAGATACAAAATAACACTCGCAGACTGAAATATATCTGCACAGATTTATCTTGTTTTATATACTGTAGATTTAACAAGGCTAACGTCCCGAAAAAAAAGCAAAAAAAAATCCTGCCTTGATTCAAAGCAGGAAAATAATTTAATTGATTATTCTAAAATAATCTGTTTTTGAGAAATTGAGTAGTCTCCCTATTTTTTATTTTAAACAAACATTTATTCATTTTCAGGATGTGCATCTTGCATCATTTGAAGTCTTGCATCATCATATTCTTCATCTTCTTTAGTATAAACAAATTCTTCTTTCTTTGGCAACATTTTGAATGACATACCTCCGAGAATCCATCCGATTTGATTTTTGACTTTAATTTTGAAATAAATTTGATTTTTATTTTTTTTTGATCTATCAAGTTTTCCAATTTCAATTAAAGAAGGCTTATCTCTTGAAGTAAATGTTGTTATTTTTTTAGATTTTGTATTTTGATCTATCATCAAATTCATTAATTCTTCTTCGCCATTTCTAAAATTTCGTTGATTAGAAAAATAATAATCATTCTTAATAGCTTTATAAATTATTCCATTCACATTCAAAACACTAGAATCTTGATTAAATGTAAGTTTAATTTTATACTTACTAAAATCATCCCCATAAGAACCGTTTGGCAACTCTATATCACTACAAACATTGACTGCATCACCTTTAATTTCAGATGATTTTTTTATAATATTCAAATAGGTAAAGCAATCATATTCATTACTACAGTCATATAAATATCCATTTACTGTATCGGCTTTAATAGAAAGTAAAATCAAACTCTTACAAGGATTATCTCCCATATCAACATCATTTTTAACAAACATTTTAATGATTGGAGTAGTCTCTTTATGTTTAGATAATTTAGTAGAATCAATTCTTAATGAATCACCATCACTTTTTTTATTATTTACTTTTTTATCCGCACCTCCACAAGAAGAAACAAACAAAATCAAAGAAAACATTACAGTAAAAGCATAAATAAAAATTTTCATAATATTATTTTTTTAATTTTTTGTTAATAAAATTTCTACCACCAACCTTTAATGTTGTAGGTCGTAATTGTTTTAGGTTGATTATTTCCATAAGCAACACCAATATCCCTCGCAGATTGGATAGAAGCTTTTTGAATATCAATATCATCTTGTTGTTGTTTCAATTGAAGCTTCCAATCTCTATTATCTAATTCTTTAACTCTTAATTCAATCTTTTTAGATAATATTTCAACATCTTTAAAACAATTTGATTTTGGATCTATTGTATTTAAAATTTCACCCACCTGATTTGCTGTATTAAAATCTAAATTTGAATTCCACAAATTGGTGGCATTTAATAATTTAATAGAACAATCTCGATCTATTTTCTTTTGAACTACTGGTATAACATTATTCATACATTTCTCGTAACACTCTTTACAAATTTCAGGTACCTGAGTTAGTTGATATATTGCATCATCAAAATTATTTTGAGAAACAGCTGTTTCTGCAGATTTTAAGATAAAGTCACATTGTGAATTGTAATACTCGATAATTCTATCTTTACCTAACTTAATAAATTCTACAAAAATTTTATCTGTTGGTTTAATTTGGTTAACTGCATTTAAATAAGCTTTAATTTCTGAAGGTCCTATACCAACAATATTTTTTGAAACACTTGAATATTTAGTTCCAGTAACAGCATCACCTATAAAAAAACTGATTTCTAATTCTAATAGATGTTGAGGCGGTGCGGATGGTGTAATCTCTTTATTCAGAACAACAATATTTGAAGTAATAATAAATCTTGAAGAATTACTACTCCCTCCTATCCCATTAGAAGTCACAATTTTATCCAACTTATTTTTCAATAAATTAGTTGATTCAGTACTATTATTATCTGTATTTGGAGGTAAATAAGTAGAGATGATAATTCTAGATCTATCATCCAAAACTCCAAGATTGTTTTGAGAGAAAACATTTAAAGAAATCAAAAACAAGCTGATAAATTTAATATTTTTCATAATTATTCTGGTTTTTCATTACTTAAAAATATTTCCACTTTACCTAATCCAACTGGAACAACTATTACCCCTGGCACACCTAGTTCAAATAAATATTTTTTTAAAGGTCTTACCCATTCTCTAGCATCCTGTGCTTTACCTGTTGAGGTATTTAACTCTATTCTACATCCATTTATAGTCATATTTGTTTTTGAAACCTCTGGCGAACCAAATTGATGGTTTTTTGTGTTTTCATTAATCCAATCTTCAATTTTTAGATTTAATTCATCCCCATTAAAATTTGAATACAAATTTTTATCCCAATCAGCAGCTGTTGAAATCTTTACTACCACTTCTCTTCCCTTCTCATGCATCATGTTAAATGATTTTAATAACTCAGCTTTAAAACCATCCATTTTAGACACAACTGCTTCACGTAGTAAATCACTTTCTGACACTTCACTCATTGATGCCCAATCTCCACTTCCTTCTGCATAAGCGAGTGGTTTATTTGTATAAGTATCTATTCCTTGTAATCTAAATGATTCAATTCTATGTCTAGGACCTTGTTTAATTATTTTCCAATACACTACAAATTCTATATCTGCTTTTGCAGCAATCCTAATTTGTTCTATTGGATCAATTGTTTTTTCTCCTGTTTTTGTCCTAATTAAATCTTCAGCCCTATTTTGTTTTATTTCTTTTAGTGTAAAATCAAGTGATTTTGTTTCAAATCCATCTTTTCTCATTTCTGCATCGATTTTTGCAATTACAGAATTAAGATTCGGATATTTAATAAATGCCTCCTCGTAATTTGGTCTTCTTTCTATTAAGCCCTGGTTATCAAACTCCATCATAAAATTAGTATTAGGTAAACTCATCCAGTCATCGGAAGGCTTTATCATAATCGTTGGTTTTTTCGCATTACCAAATGAATCTAATGGCTTAATAATACCTTCAGCCAGTAAAAAAGTTTTTAATCGATCTTTATGAACTGAAACTACAACTCCAATTTTATATTCGTTTCCAAATTGTTTAATATCATCAGGTCCAATCGTTGCATCATTTGAAATTTCCACATATTTCATAAAACCGCGTGGATTTTTTTCATCGAAAAATGATTCAAAAAATTCTTCTTTTTCAATTTCAACATTAAGATCATTTATTAAAGCAGGTTGATTTGTAACTTTTCCATGTCCAGTAAATCCTTTGAAAATTATGCCGTGTACGGCATTTTTTTTCGCTTGTTCTATGGCTATTTTGTCTTTTTTATTGTAAGACCATACTTTTATTAGATAGGTACCTTCTTTTCCCTCCGCAATCCCTTCGATTTCATACCTCCAAAGTTTTGTATCCCTTTCGGCCTTCCTTTTTTGTGCAAAAGTTGTAATACTAGTAAGAAATACAACTGTTAAAAACAATACATTTTTCATTCTCATTTTATTTATTTATTTATTTTGGTTAAAATCTAAATCTTACCCCAAGAAAAACAGGGCTAGAATTTTTATCAATATTTTTAAGTCTTTCTTCATTAGAAAGTTTAATCTTTTCTTCTCCTAGAGATTTAAAATCATTCAATCTAATGGAATATGTTGGTTTAATTAAAAATGAAATTGACGGTGTTAGGTTTACCCCTAATCCAATTGCTGTATTAATGGAATAATTTAAAAACAAACTTTTTTCGTTTTCAAATTTAATTTTTACACCTCCAATTTCTGTAAAATAATAACCTAATAAAGAAGCTGATATCTCTGGAAATAAATAGGCATGTCCTTTTTTACCAATATATAGTTCACGCCCCAAAGACAATGATAGATTAAAACTCGAACCAGAGCTAGTAGAATCTTTAGTGTCATCCCCAAATATTTGTCTATTGAATGGTTTTGCTATTAAACTAATACCTGTAATTCTATTTTTACTTTTAATTCCTGGTTGGTATGTTTTAGATGCAAAATCATTTCTTATATCTAATGTCATAAAATAACCTGCGGAAGCGGAAGAATCATTAAAACTAGAACCCAAAGTCCAAGATAAACCTTCATCTTCTTTTGATTCTAAATAATAATATGTTTTTAATTTTCTACCACCCACTTGTCTAAAGACGCTTTGATCCGTTTTACCATCACTTATACCATCAGTATTTGCAATTAATTTTACTCGAACATATCCTTTTCTAATTTTTTTGTTTTTCTTTTCATCATACTTATAAATTGCAAATCTTTGTCCTAGGTAGATTCCTTCTTTTGTACCAATTTTCCCATGAGTTGGATACACTGATTTGATATGAACTTTAACATTGAAATCATCTATATCTTGAGAGGCTAGAAAAAAAACTTCTTCGTGTATCTCATTTGCAGCATCTTGTAACAATTCCAACATTGTTTTTGGTCGACTCAATACATATGAACCATAATCAGTAGATTGAGTATTAATTTTGTAACCTGTAATTTCAGTTACAAATGAAAATGAAAATGTAATATTCTGAAAATCTTGAATTTTTCTATTTCTGTACTCATATGGTGTAGAGTCATTAACGTAATATTTATCAAAAAAGATATCTCTAATAGAATCATTCCAATTTAATTTGTAAATTTTTGCACTGTACCTTGTTTCATATCCTTCGCTCCCTGTGCTATTAGTTTTTTTTAACTCTGTTATATTATAAACAATTACGTATGTTTTCTTAATTAATTCATATCCTAAATTAGAGACTCTAGAAATATTTGACTGGTTATCTATACTAACTTCATCATCATTTGCAGTATAATTCCCTCGAAAATTTATTAATTTGTCAGACATAATCCCCTGTTTGTTTCTATCATACCATTTTGCTATAATATCACGAGAATAATCTTCAACAACTATTGATTTTAATGACTGATTTTGAAGTTTTTGAGCATTTATATCTTTGGCGTTATTAATTGAATGATCATCAAATCTTGCTGGAATAGGTTTGTTTTTTAACATTTCAATAATTTTATATTCGTCTGTATATTTAGGATAATCAATATAAAGATTAGTTAATGCAGGTCTTGTAAAACTAGATTCAATTTTATCATTTTGAATGTTTTGTGCATTAATTGTTCTGTAAAATAGAATCACTGTAATTAATAAAATGTATTTCATTTTTCTCATTTAAAACTTTCCTACTCTTCTAGCTTTTCGGAATCCGCTTTCAAACAACAAAGTAACTGTAGCAGAATGAAATATATCGGCACACATTTTACCCTTTCTCTATACTGTAGATTACACAAGGCTATCGTCCCGAAAAAAAACTAAAAAAGCCGTGAATTTTTTTCCACGGCTATGATTTCTTTGAAAATTTATTTAAGTTGTTTTTACTTATTTTCAAATAATAAAACAAACTTCAATCTCAATTTATTATCTTACTTTGAGCTTGTTTTTCAGCTAACAATTTCTTCCTTCTCTTTTCTTTATCTTTCGGAATTTTGACTATAAATTTTTTAAACTTTGTTCTCAAAAATTTCTTTTCCCAAGGATAACATTTTTTATATTCATCCAATTCATACAACTGTGATATATCTTTCATTCTATTACATGAAATTTCAATACCAATTAAAGATTTAACTGAACGATATTCTTTAGTATGTGGTAGTCTTTGCTTATAATTATTTTTTGTTTCCATATTTCCTTTCTTTATATTATTACTATTATATTTTTTTATTTGACATCATATTTTATTTATTCTCAGTACTAAATAATTAATTCGTAAGAATTTACCCTTAAACTTTTATTTTTCAAATAAAGTTCAAGATGTAAAAGTTTAAAATTAATCAGTTCATTATCAGGTAATTTGACAAATACTTTTTTAATTTGTTTTAAATTCATAATTTAAAATATTTAAAATTTCTTCCTACTCTATTAGCTTTTCGGATTCCGCTTAAAAAAACACAGAACTCATTGACTGAAATATATCAGCACAAAACTGCTATTTTTTTTAAACTGTAGATTAAGATTGAAAATAGTCCCGAAAAAAAAGCAAAAAAAATCCTGCCTTGAATCAAAGCAGGAAAATAAAGGAATTTATTAGCTATTATTGAACTCTATACAAAGGAAAATTGAATATCCCACTCTAGGTTATTTATTGTTTTCGTTAAAGTTTGAAGTATTTCGATGATTTCATTAAACGAATAAGGATTCTCTTCGAAAATCATTTGTTCAATCATTTGATTATAATCTTTTTCCCATGCTGAAATTACCTCTGGATTCGGTATCGGATTAATAAATTTAGGATGGTGTAGATTATAATCCACGCCTTTTACACGTGTAAATTTGTATCGATGCAACACAATCGTTTCGTACAAATCTTTATCCTGCAATGCTTTATTCGCAAATTCTGTTTTTGAAAGTGCTACAACATCATACAAATGCCTACTCAATTTGTCTACTCGAATTTTTTCAATTGGTCGTTGAAACTCTTCATGCAGCAGAAATATTTTTTCTAAAAAAGTTCTTTCAGGGTTAACACTTGCTACATTTATAGCAGGTTGAGCAAACTCCTTCTTCGGAAAATACTGATCTACTAATGAAGAAATTGTGCAAATGGAATAGGGTTCTTTCAATGAACGACATCCGATTTCAATTTGCAATCGTGCTTCAAGATAATTCGGTTGTTGAATGCAATGTGGATAATAAATCTCAATAATTCTTGGATCTTGATCACTATCTTTTGCCTCCACCAACTTAAAAACAAGATCTTTAAAACCTTTTTCAATAAATTTATTTTCTAATTCTACCTTGAATTTATCGGAAGTATATTTACTTGCGGCTTTTCGTAATTCAGTGATTTTATTTTTACTCAATTCCCCATTAAATCCTAAAAATGAACGATCGATAGCTAAATCAATATCTTCTGAAAAACGTTCTATTAAACCCCAAGATTTACTTAAAGATGTTCCTCCTTTGAACACCAAAAATTTTGAAGATTCTAATTCGAATATACAAGTCAATGCTTGAACCACCCACCAATCTTTCTCCGCTGCAAATGGAGGCATGCCTGATTGATTACTAATCTCTTGAAAAATTACTGTTTTTTCAGTATTACTGAGATGTAAGAAGTTAGATGCGTTCATTCTTTAGTGCTTTTTGCATTATTTTTTGAATCCATACTGGTGCGATTTTGATATCGTGTAGTAGATCTTCTTTATGTTCTTTTTGTAATAATTGGATGATTTTCAATTCTTCTGCTTCTGTTTGTTTATTCAATCCTATCTCCTTAAGTGCTTGAATTACTAATTTACTTATTTTCCCTTTTGCAGATAATATTTTCGGACTGGTTTTTTTGAATTTAATAGTTCTCCTACCTACTTTAATTTCTCGAGCAGACCCATCCGTCAATAAGACAATTTTCATTGGAACTTGCGTGCTTAAACCTAATGCATTTAATGCATACAAACCCGTTGGTATGGTTCTAATTCGGTCTCTTTTAGCAATTGCTTGGGCAACTTCTTCAGCGGAAGGAGTTAATTCTCCGATTAATCTATCTATTTTCGGACGAACATATATTCCCTGAGCTACTCTTTTGATATAATGTTCTTTTTCTAAACGATGTAGAGATACCCTAACCGCCTCTGAACTTCCAAAATCTTGTAAATCCTCGGGAAAAAATAACTTTCCTTTAGGGATAGCCCTGATTTTTTCTAAAACTTTAGATTCTACACTTTGCATTGAAACCTGTTTATCTTTTAATCATTAATTCTGTAACAAATATATTATAAATTTGTTACAATAATAGTATTGTAATATAATTATTAATAATCTATAATATTCAAAATAAAACAAATATAAATAGTTAATATTAAATTAATTAATAAAATTTAAATATTTTTTTTTGTAACATATACACACTAAAATTGTTACAAATAATTATAAAATAAAAGCAAAAAAAATCCTGCCTTGAATCAAAGCAGGATTAAACAATTAATTAATAACTCTTTATTTCTGAATTCCTATTTTTTGGAAACCTAAAACATCGCCATTTTTACTTAGCAATTGAACCAAATAAACACCCTGAGGAAACGCTTCTGTAGAAACAACAAGCGATGTATTTTTCTCCGTGTTCACTTCTAAAACTTTTGCACCGTTCAAATCTATAATCACGACCTTTTCTGTTAATTCAGGGATTAGATTCAATGTTAAAGTCGCATTTAAAGAATTGATCGAAATATTCCAAGCATTAAGTGATTGATCGTTCAATCCTGCAGCATAGTCTTTCACACAACGAATTGCGAAACCATTCAGCTTATTGTTGTGTTCCGTCACTAAGGCTTTCGAATTATACAATATGTTTCTACCAACTGCATCGGTGCCATTATAGGATTCACGTACCCAGAAATAAGCATTTCCAGTAAGTGAACCATACGCTCCCCCATTACCACGGTAACCGCTTGGTAAAGCATTAAAACCAATTTGATTTGTTGCTGAGGTATTTGGTGCAGTCCAGAATGTAGTTCCAGTTTGCTTTAACTTACCACCTGCAAGCGAATCACCACCTAATGTCTTACCAAGATTACTCCAATCGGTATTCGTTGGAACTCTCCATCCTGTTGGGCAAACACCGCGACTATCATCTACAGCATACCAGTTGTATAATTTACCATAAGTAGAGCCATTTCCAGAAGATTTATCGTAATTACTCCAAGCTCCAGTCGTTAATAAAGACCACGCAGTATTATCATCAACATTGGCAATTACATCACCATTCGCATATTTTGAAGTTTTCAAATTTTCATCGATCCAATACGTACTTCCAGTCAAGATTGTTCCGTACACTTTTCCATCACCATCTTTCATGGTCACTTGAGCGTTGGTATTAAAACCAATATATATCAACGCTAAACCTATTACAGCTATTTGTTTTTTCATGTCTTCAAATTAGGACACAAAAATAGAATTAAAATATTGATTATGTAAGTATTAATCTGTTGTTAAAACCTGCTTTTTAATTATTTCTCTTGCCAATGTAGGTTCAATTCTCCTTTTTCAGTGAAATAAAATGTTCTTCGTTCTTTCGAATAATCAATAGGAGCTTTGAATTCAGTTTTCAATACCTGAAGATAAGTATATACCGTCCGTTTTGCTAAACCTAATTGCTTTCCTAACTCTTCTGAATTCCCAGTTTTTTCTTCTTTGATCAACTGGATTAATTGATTTAATTTTACACTATTCATCGTCTAGGTTTTCATGCGAAACCCATTGCCAAACCAACAAACCCTCACTTGAGAAACAATATGTTTGGGCATGTTTATTGTAGTCCAATGGGACATTGTATTCATTTTTCAAGATGTTGATATAGTTGAAAAGCATACGCTCAGAGACATTCAACTGTTCCGATGCTTGTACTGGGGTTCCGGTACGTTTTTTCTCTACGAGATAAATAAAATGTTTAATTTTTTTTACATTCATCAACTACTCCTTTCTATAGTGTAGGTTAAGAGATCAAAAGGTCCCGATTTGGATTTTATTCAATTTTAGGGAACAAAAGTACCGACCAACAATGAAATATATCCGCACACGGTATTTAGCAGCATTTTTTTAGAATAAAATCATGCATATCAGACTTCAAGCATTTTTTTAGTTAATTTTACGACAGCAATAAATAGGTCATGCAACAAGATTGGGAAGAATTTGTGCGGGGAGATAATGAAAGTCTCGGAAGGCTCTACCGCCCTCTTTTTCGTCCAATGTTATTGATTGCAGTATATTTTCTGAAAGATAAAGACAAAGCACAAGATGTCGTTCAAGGAATCTTCTATAAAATCATTAATACAACATTAATCGAAAGAAAAGAAAAATGGAGTAATATTCGTGATATTGAAGCTTTTTTAGCCACAATGGTTAGAAACAAGTGTAAAGATATTTTTGAATTAGAAAATAACAGAAAACGGTTACTTAAAGAAAATTACCATCCCGATTCTCACACAAACATCGAACTAAATTTTGAAAAATCCCAATTAGAAATGTGCATCGATCGTTTACCTATTAAAGAGCAGGAGTTAATTCGTTTGCATTTAGACGGCTACAAAAACCAAGAAATAGCTGAAATCCATACAATCTCAGAAAAAACGGTGAAAAACAGATTGTCTATTACTCGTTCGAAGCTTGCTGGACTTTGGAAAAACTTTATAATAATAATTACAATATTATGGGGAATGAAATAGAAAAGTTAATTCAATTACTAGATTCTCCTGAGGCATTAAAAATGAGGATCGGCTATTTAAAAAACCAACCCGACAATAGTTTGGCTGTCCTTGGATTTATTGAGTTACACGATCAATTACAGGGAGATTGTACGGCTATAAAAGCATATTTCAATGAGTCAGAAATGGCTACGTTGAAATTAATTCCTAAGAAACAATTTCAGATTGGAAACTATCTAAAATATGCTGCAATTCTAATTGTATTCCTAAGTATTGGTGGATATTACTTTCTAAATCAATCTTCTAATTCTGAAAACATAAATGATTATTATCAAGATCCTGGACTCCCTAATTTTATGTCTTCAGATCAATCAAATGCAATAAAAAACATTGAAAATATATTATTTGAATTCAATAAAAAAAATCACAAAAAATCAATTCAATTAATTGAAAAACAATTAACAAACAACTCGAAAAATGACACTTTAAATTATTATTTAGGCTTAAATCATTATTATCAAAATCAATATTCAAAAAGCATTCAAGATTTTCAAAAAATTCAAAATTCAACTTCTATATTCAGTGACCGTATTTATTATTTTTCAGCATTAATTGAAATTAATGAGAAGGATTATATCAATGCCAGAAAATCATTGATAAAAATCAAACATACAAATGATGAAAATTTAAAAATTGCAGTTAAAAAATTATTAAATCATATTGAATCTGAAACGAAATAAATTCAATATGATGAAAAACATAGGTTTTAGTTTCATATTATTTATTTTATTTCAAACTTCAATTTCAGCTAGTACGATCTCCGTCAAGGAAAAACTCAACGATGCGAAAACATTAATAGAATCCGGGAATGTCAATCTTGCTCACCTCCTATTAGAAAATCTATTAATTTATAAAGATCTTACAAAAGCAGAAAAGTATACGACATTTCGCTATATCGCCAAGGCACATTTAATTGAATTAGACTATATCAACTTTCTGAAATACAGCAAAAAAGCATTTGAACTAGTCAAAAATCAATCTCCAATATACGAAGCTCAGTATTTGTCAGAAAGAACATATTATTACCATTACCTCACCTGGGGAGATTCAACTACGTTCTATGCAAACAAAGCAAATAAAATACTTCAAAAACACAAAAAAGAGTGGCATTTGGTGAATATTCCGTTTATCTATCAAATGCAAGCTATTGCTCGTTTGTATTACCGACCAACAGGAACAATTCAGTCTAAATTCGACATGCCAAATAGTAGAAATGAAATGTTCAACTATTATGATTCTGCTATTTATTTTTCAAAGAAATACCCCTACGAATTCAAATGCGACTTATCAAATGTATACCGTGCTATTGGTAATCGACACCTGGACATGGTCTCTGAATACCGCTATATATCTAAGGAGGAACAAAAAAAACTATCAAAACTTAGTTGGTATTGCTTTTTTCAAGCTAAAAAAAACTATGAAAAAGCAAATCAATTACTTCCGAAAAACAACTACTTAGAACGATTCACGAATAATTCATTAATCGGATTGAATTATATGTGTATCGGAGAAAGAAATAAGGCAAAGTTCATTTTCGATAAAAATCAAAAAGATTATATTTCAAAAAATAAAACCATTCCTTCTCCGAAAAACATACTTAATGGGTTAACGTATGCACGTGTTAACTCATTCAATCTACCCTATGAAAAAACTTACACCAATAATTCCATACGACTGTTAGAATCAACACTACCAGCTTACTTCGACCTGTTAAAATATTCCAACACCAAACTCTACGACACCTACTGGATAAGCCCTTATCTCCAGTTGTACAACCATTACGCTCGTAGGTATCTACACACTCATAATGAATCTGATATTCGAAAAGCAGCTGATTATTTAAATACAGAAAAATCAATATTTAACCTAATCCATGATTCCATTTCCATAAATAATTACCGTCAAAAGAAAGCTCAAGCAGAACTTGAAAACCTTCAAAACAAAACACTCAAAAACAAACTGTTAAAACACATTCGTTTTTCAAAACCAACAAAAAAACCAACCTCATTTCCATTATTAAATTGTCAAAAGATTCAAGAAAAACTAAAACCAAATGAAGGTTTATTATTGTCACATCCGTGCCATGTTTTTTTGGATAATTATAAAATGTACATCACTCACAAAAAGATATTTCTACTGAAATCTAAAGAAAACACCGAGTTAAACTCATTAAACATAGATACGCTTAACCTTTCAGAATTCAAAGAAGTTGCATTCAAAGGCTATCAAGATGAACTATATAATGTGTTGAAAATTCATCCGAAAGTCAGAAAAATCTACACGATGTATAATGATTACAATCGTTATTCCATCATGATAAATTCAAGAAAAGGAAAAAATTTCAAAGAATTAAAATACCTATCTAAGCAAATTGAATTTTACTCTATTTATTCGCTACCTATCTTCTTTCAATCAAAGAAAAAAAACAATAATTCAAAAGTTGACTTCATTAAATTAGAGAATGACACTCTGAGTTCACTGCCCTATTCTTGGGATTTTGCAAAGAATTTCAAAACGTTCAAATCGACACATAAAAAATACAAAGGGAATATAAAACATCTACTCCAAAAACAAGGGATACTACACCTCATTGGTCATGGGAATATTAAGCGATACGAACAAATCTTAAACATGTCTCAGGTGTCATTACCGAATTCTTTTCAAACCATCAACTGGGGTTCTATAGGTAATGAAAACGTGAAACGTGATATTGTCATTTATAACAACTGTGAGTCGGGGATTCAAACTGCATACACCAACGAATACGACAAGGGATTATACCTGAACTTATTATATCGCGGCGTAAAACAAGTAATCGTGAACCCTTCGAAAGTAGATGATAAAGCTTCCTCTCTCATTTTTGAGATATTTTACAAAGAATTAAAACTAAGAAAATCGCCAAATAGAGCATTATTTCTCGCTCAACAGAAATATCTCCATCGAAGTGATTATACGCACGCACATCCGATGTATTGGTATCCGTTTAAGGTTATATCGAGGGAGTGAGAAGTATTAAAATTCATTTGAATTACTTGAAATAAATCAATTTCAGTTAACTCTTTTTTTTGTCTTTGAATTTCAATACGCATCAATTCACATCAAATTCAATTTAAGAACGTAAATAATTTACGTTCTGTGAATGTAATTTTGTAAAAATTCAACAAATGGAAAATCTAGAAGATGACTCAGAATTTATTTGGTGCTTAGTCGGAAATATTAAGGGATTTAATATTTATGGGGAGGATAAACAAACAAGATTTGGCACGAAATATTTTTCACCAGGAACAAAATTATATTGTTTTAGTACATGGTGGGATGAATGTTTTGATAAAATGCAAGTAATCGGTTTAGATAAGCGAAAGAAAAAACTAATCTCTCTTGCGATGAATAGAGATCAGATTACCAATTTCAGAATAAAAAAAATATATAACAAGAAAATCATAAAGTTGATATCTGATAGAAAGGGATGGACTAATTCTGAAGAGGATAAAGAAATTATTGAAAATACAATTATCTGTTTAAATAATTACCGATTTACGCACCAATCTTTATATCCAGTATTTAATATAGAAATAGATTTGAAGAACAATGAGTGTATTTTTAACAGAAGTTATTTCAATTTTCACCTTAAACTTATTAAAAAAAATATCAATAAAATACTAGAGTTTAAAAATCCTTGGTGGAGAGAAGAAAATGATCGGTTTAAAATTATTCTTTCAGGTCAAAGAATTGAAATGTATCAATTTTATTACATTCTTGAGCATACTATCACGAAAGAATTGTTTTATTTAGAAGAAAAGCAATTAAAACATTTCAACGAAGTAGATACAATATAAAAGCCTGATGTTTTCATTGATGAATTTAGAATTTAAAGAAAAACACAAGGTTTTAATCTGAAACGCACGTGTTTTCAAGGGTATTTACACGTGTTTTGCGATTCACGTAGTACATTTTTGATTTCGTTTATATAGTTTTAAAAATCAAAGTATTTATGACTAAAAAAGATGAAACCAAAAATTAAACTTTTAGTAGTAGACGATCACAAAGGAATTAGAGAAGCAACACGTATTCTAATGAACACCAATAACGATTTTGAGTACCTGTACACAGATGCTGAAAATGGATTGGAAATGATTCAATTTTTACAAAATGAAACTTTCGATTTAGTGGTTTGTGATATTTCTATGCCTATAATGACTGGTGAAGAAGCATTAATAGAAATCAATAAGTTAAAAATAAATCACCCTCCAATTATAATTAGGACTACCAACATTGACAAGTCAATAATTGATTACTTTCTAAAACTAGGAGCGGCTGCTGTACACGAAAAACAATTAGAAACTTCTATACTATTTCCGATGTACAAAAACGTGATAGATGGTAAAATCTATGAATTAGAAGAGTTAATTTTCTAAATGTGATTTTATCAACATAATTTGTAATGAATTATGAATAACTACTCAATACGAAAACATTGATTTGATTTCTTTTTATATAAATTCGTAACGTTTGCAAACGAAACTTTATAAAACATAATTTACAATGGCATTAAGTTGGAACGAAATCAAAGATAGAGCATTAGAATTTTCTAAAGAATGGGAAGGTACGACCAGTGAAGATGCAGAAGCTAAATCGTTTCTAGACGCCTTTTTTCATGTCTTTGGTATAAGTAGGAAAAAAGTTGGGTCATTTGAGCATAAGGTAAAAAAAATAAGCGAAAAGGATGGATATATAGATTTGCTTTGGAAAGGGCAAATCCTTATTGAAATGAAAAGTAAGGGTAAAGATTTAGATAAAGCTTTTGTTCAAGCTAAAGAATACATTCATGGTTTAAAAGAACACGAAATTCCAAAAATTGTCATGATTTGTGATTTTGATTTATTCAGAATTTATGACATGGAGTCAAATAATAAAGAGTTTCTCGAATTTAAATTGAATGATTTAGTAAACCACGTTCAATCGTTTGGTTTTATAGCGGGATATCAAAAGAAAATTTATAAAGATGAAGACCCAGTAAACATCAAAGCTGCTGAATTAATGGGTAAACTACACGACCGATTAAAAGAGATTGGTTATGAAGGACATCCATTAGAAGTGTATTTGGTTCGTATTTTATTTTGTTTGTTTGCGGAAGACACAACGATATTTGAAAAACAACAATTCCAAAATTATATTGAAGAACGTACTTCTGAAGATGGTAGCGATTTAGCGGCTAAAATTCAAGAGTTGTTTCAAATTTTAAATACCCCTTTAGAAAAACGTTTTAAAAACATTGATGAACAATTAAATGAATTTCCATATGTGAATGGAAAGTTGTTTGAAGAAATATTACCAGGTGCTTTTTTTGATGCTAAAATGCGTCAAACATTGTTGGATTGTTGCTATTTAGATTGGAGTAAAATATCTCCAGCAATATTTGGTTCGATGTTTCAAAGTGTAATGAATCCAATAGAAAGAAGAAATCTTGGGGCACATTACACCAGTGAAAAGAACATTCTAAAATTGATTAAACCGTTGTTTTTAGATGAACTATATACTGAATTTGAATCTATAAAAACGAATAAAGCAAAATTAAACGATTTTCATATCAAACTTAGTAAGTTGAAATTCTTAGACCCCGCTTGTGGTTGTGGTAACTTCTTGGTTATAACTTATCGTGAACTTCGTATGTTAGAATTAGAAGTGTTAAGATATATTTATATATCAGGAGAAGTTCTATTGCATTTAGAAGATTTAATTCTATTGGATGTAGATATGATGCATGGAATTGAATACGAAGAATTCCCAGCAAGAATAGCCGAAGTAGCAATGTGGTTGATGGATCATCAAATGAATATGTTGATTAGTAATGAATTTGGAAATTACTTTGCTCGTTTACCATTAAAGAAATCAGCTAAAATTATACATACTGATGCTTTAGAAACAGATTGGGAAAGTGTTGTACGTAAGGACGAATTGACTCATATTATTGGTAACCCGCCTTTTATTGGTTCAAATATTATGAGCCAAAATCAGCGAGACGCAATAGTTAAAGAATTAGACAATATACAAGGAAGTGGAGTTTTAGATTATGTTACAGGTTGGTACATTAAAGCTGCTAAATATATTCAAAGCACAAAAATTAAGGTTGCTTTTGTTTCAACAAATTCTATTGTTCAGGGTGAACAAACAAGTATTTTATGGGGGCAAATGTTTTTGAAATATAATGTGAAAATTCATTTTGCTCATCGAACTTTTAAGTGGACAAATGATGCTAAGGGAAATGCGGCTGTATTTTGTGTAATTGTTGGTTTTGCTAATTTTGACACTAATAGTAAACGTTTATTTGATTACGAAGATATTAAAGGAGAAGCTCACGAATTAAAAGTTAAGAATATCAATCCATATCTCGTTGATGCGAAAGATATTTTTATCAGTAAACGTACAACACCTCTATGTAGAGTTCCTAAAATATTAAAAGGTAATTATTATGCTAAAAGTGAAGGTTTAATAGTTGAAAAAGAAGATCTTGATTTTCTAGTAAATAATGAACCAAATGCAAAAAAGTATATTAAATTATTGATAGGAGCTGATGAATTCATTAATAACAAAGAACGTTTTTGTCTATGGTTGGTTGATTGTCCACCTGATGAATTAAAAAAAATGCCTTTAGTAATGGAGCGTATTAATCGAGTTAAAGAAGATAGACTTAAAAGTAAAGATAAAGCTATGTATAAACTCGCTTTAATGCCTACTATTTTTCGTGAAACTAACAATCCTGAAAAATGTCTTGTAATTCCTGTTGTATCTTCTGAAAGAAGAAATTACGTACCAATGGGATTTATAGATAAAAATACTATTTCGACAAATGGAAATTTGA
>CANGOA010000032.1 GCA_947455255.1 Flavobacteriia bacterium
GCACATCGTTCATTTTGTGCTAACTCTTCCAATTTTTGATCAATGTCACGAAAAATCAGATTTGAAAGCATCGGCGAAGTCGGAGCTCCCGTTGGCAAGCATCCTTTGAAGGTTGTCAATCGAGTAAGTATCAATGCTATCTTCTCCGGGAAATAAAACGGTTCATTGGTAAATAGTTGAAATACATCTTTTGTTTTAATCGATTCAAAGAAATGATGTATATCCACGGTCAATACAGCGTGCTTATTTACATGATTCGCTGCATTTGCGACAATTGGACAAGCATATTCTTCCGATTCATCCATCGCAACAAATCCATACACAGAACTTGGTTTGTGATAAAGTTCCTCTACTTGTTTCAAGATCGATTGTTGCACCTTTTTTAATGCTTCCTCTGGCGCAGTAATGGTTCGTTCTCCACCACTTTTCTTAGGAATCTCAAACGTATAGTACGGCGGATTGATTAATAGTTGATCTAATTCTTTTACTCGTACAGATAGAAACTGAACCACATCTAACACCGTAGACATGGCTTTAAATTTTTCTAACTTTTCTGGATATGCGTATATCATATGAAAAAATAAAAAGAGCCGTTGTTATTATCTAATTGATTAACAATCGCGAAGCGATTTCGCGAAGAGATTATTCACACATTACATGTGGGGTTGCGGAACACGAACCCTAGAAGTTATTATCTCTAAATTCATCATAATATGGATCAACGGCTCTTAAAGGTTTATTTGTTAATTCTATTCATTTAAAAAACATCATTCATTCCTTCTATTTTATAATTCCATGTGAGTTCAGCTTGTGAGGTTGTTTTGACATCAAAGCGCGTGAAATTTCGATCACGTTCAAGATACAAAGTATCCATCCCGTATGAACTGTTTTTTGCGATAATGATTTCAACCGTATTTTTAGTAGACATACCTTCTTCGTCAATAGTTAATCCGTAATATTCTGGTCGATAAATAAAGAAAACTTTATCTGCATACTCTTCTATCGCTCCGCTTTCACGTAAATCAGAAAGTATTGGTCGCTTATCCCCTCCTCGATATTCAACAGACCGACTCAATTGACTCCCTAAGAAAATACACACATTCAATTCTTTTGCGATTTCTTTGATTTTACGCATAAAATTTGCGATTTCTTGCTCTCTTCCTCTACTTCGATTATCACTATACGATTGAATATAATCAAGAAATATAAAATCTATTGACTGATTATTCACTAATTCTCTATAGTATTCTTTCAATTGATTGAGTGACTGTATAGAAGCATCCACTAAAAACAATCCTTTGTCTTTAAATGTGCTTTTTGAATTATGTAAAAGTTGTTGTTCTTGATCATCCAATTTGTTTTCTCGAATGTGACTCACAATAATACCAGTTTCATTCGCTAAAAAACGATTTGTAATTTCTGAATTAGTAAAGTCCAACGAATGAAATAAAACACGTTGATTTTTAGTTATTAAATTCGCCCAATGAATCAACAACTGTGTTTTTCCCATAGCTGGTCGACCAGCAACTACGATCACGTCTTTTTTGAAGAAGGGTCCGGTAACGGCTAAAACCGTTTCATCTGGAAATGCTATTCGATTTTCTGCAATAAATTCCGGTGTACGTTTCGTTTCTTCGTTTAGTATGCTGTCTAAAATCGAAATTGGCGCTGGTAGTTCTGGCAACTCCTTCATGTATTCTAACTCACGCATTAAAATGTTGATTTTATGAAGTGTCGAACCGTTAGTATCCTGAATTAGCGAGATAAGTTTTTCTTGTTGTTCTTGTGTCATAACTAATGTATTCAAAATGATGTATAATATTGATTTTTTTCCACCTTTTTGCATTGCCAAAAAAGGTGGAGCCAAAAAGTCTAGGCCTGAATGAAGTTTCCTTGAAAATTACGTTTCATTTCACTGTCTGCACCCAAACTCACAAACGCCTTTAGCAAATTTTCATTCTGAAAATCCGAAGGCTGAGTTCAAACAAGGGTTTGACTAAGTTTCATTCTACTTATTTTCTACGTAAACTTCATTTAGGGCCGATTTTGTCCCTGTCTTAATTTTACGTGTATATTTCTTTTTATTGCGATGAACACTAGGTCTTGTCGCCTGCAGCAACTCATGTTGGGTAATTTGAATTGTTTTCATAGTGTGTTATTTTTTAACTATACGATTTCGAAAAAGAAATATAACATGGCTTATTTATTTTTTTTCAAAACTAAGAGCCTACAACGTCAAAACATGTCGTTAAAACTTAATAAAGTTTTCAAAATTCATATAATTACTTTAATGAATTACTTTCCTCCCCTTCTCGGATGCACATAATACCTCAAACAATAAACCACACTGGTATAAATATTAAAGTCATATACTTCCATAAAAACATAAAAGCGCATTTTATAGATTTCATGATCAACAACATCTTTTGCTAGGGTACGATACAGTTCAGTTGTATTAAAAGCATAAAAATCTTCGTGTACTAGTAAAGAATATCGATCTTCCTTCACGGACGCCTGAACACCAAGTCGTTCGAGAAACTCACTGAATTCCTTTTCTAACTTCATCTCTAATTCACGCATTTTCAATTCGTAATTTTCCGGCGTTTTCTCGACGTCTTGCATCAACCATTGTAAACGAGTGTTTTCCATACTCGGAATATTTCGCACAAGATTTACATTTTTCAACTCTCGGTTTCGCATATGAAATGGTATTAGTGATTAAAAAAGAGAGCAAACGATTTACTATGAATTAACTCCAGTGTTTTTAGGTCTAAATCTTCGGGTTTGTATGCTTGACTGAATGATTTTTGAGTTCACAATTCAAATCAACATCCACGATCGAGGAAGAATGATAACTCTATACTAAATACGTTTGTCTCCTTAATTACTCAAGTCTTAACTCAAGTAAGTTTTATGATTAAATGTTTCTAATTGTTCTTGTATTTGGTCAATTTCTTGTTCAAATTGTTCTGATAACACATCGATGCGAGCGGCAGTTATTATTGCTTCCATTTCTACGACCTGGTGGTCGTATCGCTCTCTTATTTTCCCTTCTTTCGTTGGTATAGAGGTAATCTGTTGCATCCCACTTTTTAATTCCGACAACCTAAAAATCTTTTCCCTAACAGGCGCTGATGCTTGATGTATCTTTGTTTTTAGCTCTACCAATTCTTGGGTGATTTTCAGCGTTTCCTGTAGCAAATCTTCAACATTAAATGGTCGGTAAGATTCTACAACAGCAGAGTTATACGTATGTATCCTACCCCAGTTCTTTTGTAACTTAAAAGCTAACTTATTTTTTTGCTTTAATGCTTGTGCGATAGTCATTTTCATTGTTCTAAATTTTAGTGTTTGATCTTTATACGCACTTCAAATTAAAATATAACACCTACCTAACTTTTATAGATTATAATAAATTTCTACAAACTGTTTTATCAATTCTGGTGTAGATGTATTTACAGGAATTACTTCTGTCATTATTACTAGTTGTTGTGCTACGTAAATCAAATGTTTGCGAAATCCAGGTTCTACAATACCCGAACAATCCCTTTCAGAACCAACGATCAATCGTTTCTCATCAAAGAAATTACGTTGAAAAGGGAGTGCAAAAAATCGGTTGTAATCCAATACATCCACATCGTACAAAATTTGACCTTCCAAGGTAAAAGGTTTTTCTTTCAAAATCAGTTGACTTATACTTCGTGCCTCTTCCTCCGATTTTCCGTTACTTAAAAGATACGTATAACAGCATTCTGCACTATCCTCTTCCCATTCATCCCAGCCATTCCCTTGTCGCGCGATGTCATGAAACAAAACGGCATAATAGGCACGATCTAAATCATAGGCCAAACCTACTGAACGATAAAAGCGATCTAATTTATCCACTAAAAAAAGACACCTCAAAATATGAAATCGCCCATGGAAACTTTCTAAATCGAAGGTAAGTTCATGTTTTTCATAAAATGGAGCTATATCGGATTCGAAGATTTGGAGAAATTGTTCAATTTTTTCGGAAGGAGGTTGCATGGGATTTATAGTTTATACTTACTATACGACAAGTACGTTATAATATAACATCAAACAGAAATTTTCTCTCTCCAAAAAATACGAATCCAAAGGATACATGGAATCACTAAAAGAATAACCATACATTTAAGATCAATTATCGGATTATAAATGTAATTGCTTTGAAAAGGAAAAACTTCTTTAAAAGGATTGTAAATCATCGCTTTTAAAGAAACCAGAAATAGAAAAACATACCCTAAGCAGGTCAACAATGTACGTATACATTGTTCCGTAAATTCTTTTTTATCCTGAAATTCTGTATATAAAACACTCGGAATAATTAGAAAATAAGATAACATAGTACCTAAAAGTCCAATTATCAACAAAGAATCAAACGAAAAGCGTTGGAGCAACGAAAAAAATCCAATAACTGTAATCAGTAGAAAAAAATAGTGTGCTCTTAGCAAAAAGTTAACCAAACGAACCTTGATTCTTTTCAATCGAACATGGAAGGTCATGTAGGAAAAGGTAAGTAACAAGGAAGCCACACCTTCGATACTAAGGATTATAACCGGAAGCACTAATTCATAAAACCCTGAAAATCGAACTATTTGCCCGAGCAATAAAAAACAAACTCCCATTTTAAGATGTGTATTTATCTTAGATTTATCTGTTTTTGAAAAATATACCTCTTCATAAAATGGTATAAAATGGAAAGTTAATTTGTCATTTCTAATGAATTCTGTAAGAACTCCTACTCCACCTATTACAAAGAAAATGTATTTAACATTGCTTATTATTCCACCCATTTCCAAGTAGTTGATAAATAGACCTAAAAGTAAGAATGAAAGGGAACTAGCAAAAAACATACTTCGTTTAAGCTGTTCATTTTTTTTGATATTTTTAAATGTTTTCATAGTCAACTAGTTTTAATTATAAACGATTTAACACAAGGATTAACTGGTACTTCATTTTAATACAACCATACAGTGAAATAAGATGAATCACTAGAAATAAGAGGATGCAAGCCAAATACCCAAAATACATAAATGGTACTAGTTTTGAACTCACAAAATTAGGTGAAGCATCCTGAACGGTAGGATATAAATAATAAATTCCAAAGATTAAATATCCATAAAGTAACAATGACCAACTAATGCTTTTATGTTTACATCGATTCAACTTTTCAGCTATTTCTTGCAATTTTTCTTGAACCATAACTCGATTAGTGATATCAAATGGTGCTGTAGCTTTCTTTTCTATTTGTCGTGTTTTCATGGGAATAAAATTTAGGATTAATAATTTCTAGAGTTACAATACGACATGATAAATTCTTTTGAAATGACGTTTGTTTTCAATTTCCAAATACAGATGAACATTACTCGAATTTCGCCAAGTGTACAACATACCAGTACAGGCTATGGTATTTTTACTCAGTAAATGTCGTACGATTCGATTATGTTTACTCAACGCAGAATATACAGTAGCTACGTTTAGATTTTCACACGATGGGATTCGTTCTAACATACATACATTCCGATGAAAAGTTTGCACATACAACATTCCAAATTCATTGTAATTCATCGTGTCTTTCTGAATTCTTGACACACCTATTTGCTTTCGAATAAACTGAATGGTATCCATCAAATCATTACCCAATCGAATATAAATCCCCATGCTGTCAATGGTGTTAAAAATCGGATTTACATTTTTCAACTGGTTTAATTCATATTCAGGAATAGCAACATCTACTACTACCGAATTTCCAATGTGTTTTCCTGACATATCAAAATCGAATTCATCAAAGTGATAAAAGCGTGGAAAAGGGATTTCTTGTCCGTACACAACAGAAACAAAAAACATAATTAGAGCGAGGATGTACGTTTTCATAACTAATAATTTTAAAGGTTAATAAAAATTGTAAATGGAATACATTGAAACAACTAGGCGATTCTCAACCTGTTTTCATTTGCCCAGATTTGAATGATTTCATCTTCCTGAGGAGTACATCTTCTATTTCGAACTCCTCTTTTTTGAACAATCTTTTGGTCACGTACTTCTATGGTAACACGTGGGTAAGTCTGTTTATTATTTATACCACATCTTAGTGAAAATATAACACAGATTCCTTTCGCACATAGCTCATTATAAGTAACAACGCAATGATGTAATAGTTGACCTTCCAAGTATAAAGCTTTGGTATTCTTTACTTGTACAATCTTAAAGACTTTATCCTCTTTTTTTATTTGAAATTCTTGAATTGGAGTAGTCTTAAAGGTAAATACTTCCTTTTTATAATAATTCCTTTTTAATAATAATTGATAATGCCAAGCTTCCATATCATCGTATAGATTGAGTAACTTTTTGGTTTTAAAATCAATGTTTCTTTTCTTTCTAAAAACCTGGTCTGAGATATAATCGATGACTTCATATAATGGAAGTGTATCTAACCCTTTGTGAAATAAGATAGAAAGTGTTGTTATCCAATAATCGATATGATCATATAAATAAATACGTTGTGTGATTAATTTTGCAAAATCATTACGAACTTCATTTGCTAACAAAGCACTGTAAATGATGGCTTGTTTAACGGTCAATCCTGTATTACAAGGTAATTGTATAAAAATATGAGCTGCTCGTTTTGTCAACGTGCAAGGTAAATTTACTTGCTTTCGTATACTTTCGCCTTGTAATGTTGCAACAAACCATTGTTTCTCTTGTATATTCATTGCTAAACGTTCGTTTTCGTTTGCATAAAAACATTCCAACATTGCTCCTGAAAAAGTATAATTTTCGAATAAGGATAGAAATAATGTAAAACCAGATGAGTGCGTTATCTTATTGGATAATTTCTCAACTAATTGAGGGTGTATTTGGTAGATCGAATACAACTTATAAAAATCTACGTTATATAAGTTTATCATATAATCTGCTGGAAGTTTTGAATTCAACAATTTTACAAAATGCTTATATTTTGTATTAAACTCTTTTCTAAAATGTGTTTGTATAAAATACCTTACATAAACTTTTTTGTATAAGGATGTATCCACCTGTAACTTTTGGAAGTTATTGAACCATTCAAACAAACACCAATGACTTTTACGAATTTGATTATCAATACTTTTAGGATTTTGTGGTTCAGAAAACTTAATACCATCTTTTAGTATAATCTCAGTAAACAAAGGTTGCCATTCTACCCATGTAGATTCGTCTATTTTATATTTATTCAATAGGGTTACTATCAAATAAAAGCGTCCATAAAAAGTAGCGTTTTCAATCGGAGTGAAACAACAATATTTGAGTATGAATTCCCAAAAGCAGCGTGATGTTGAGCAACTTGATTTTGTATTTTCACCTATCTGTATTAATAATTCCAGGATATATGGATTCTTTTTCCATCGATGATAAAGTCTTATTAACTCATTCAGTGGTAAAAAGTAAATGGATGTTTTAGAATATAAATCACTTACCAATAATATAAAATCCTGAATATCCTCCTTTTTCTCAAGACGTAACGCATGCTTCACTCCTCCATAATAACGATGCATTGGAATTTCAATATCTAATTCCTCCTCGGACAGACAGCTCGTAACGAACGAACTAAAAACTTGTTTTAAATTTTTTGATTGCATAGAAATAAAGTTTATATTAAACATAAAATTGAAACACGAATACCTGAATATTCAGCCAATAGTAGCACGAAGCTCCATCCAAATCTTACCTAATTGATTATTACCAACCCATTGTGTATCGATCCATTTTGCTCCCCAAAAAAAATGGCGTTCTCCCGATCTACTCCCTATATTTTCAATGATTATTTTATTTGAAGTGTTTACCAACATCCTTTGAATTTCGGCGTGTTGCTTTATTTTTAATTGGATTACGAAACGCATATTGGCACAATCTTCCTTTGACATTGGAAGAATAATCATTTCGTTTTTATGAAGTTTAGACTTCATTTTAGCCGCCATTGGGCTTTTTTGACTGCGAATTAATTCTCTGATTTCTTTATTTTCAAACCTTAATGCTTGAAAAAGGGCTTCGGAAGTTCTCCAGGTTTCGCCCTCAAATTGAATGGGAAAAGGACTCATATTTCCCAACCAACCATTTACTTCTTTTACTTTACTAAATACTATCTTTTCCATAATCACTTTTTTCGTTCACTAAGACATAAGTCTTTTTAAACGAAAAAAGTGACATATAGAGAGGTTTATTTTTTGTTATAGATAAATCAATAGTTTCTTCTTTTATTATAACAATCATCTACTGTTAGAAGAAATACTGACCAATTTTGACTTTTATTTTTTTTCGATTCTTTAATAGCATCCAAAATATCCTCTATTTGATAATCATTTTTTAACAAGTCTTGATAGACGCGATATCTTTTAAGTTGCGACTCCGTTAAACATTCAAAAATTGCTGTGTAAAAAGAATAATCGGAACTATCATGCATATTAATACCTTGAAAAAACTGATAATTTAAAATGGAATTAACTTATATATCATAATTTGAGCCTAACAGGGTTGGCTTGACCTCTAATTTTTTTGTGAGCTATTGATTTATGAATATAAATATTTCTAATCTCTTTTGGAGCTACTACACCTTCAAAACCATACCCAATAGAATCAATTTTAATCTGGATTTTTTTTCCTTTATCATCTATAGCTAAAGTTTTGTTTTTTTGTCTCGGTTTTTCATACCATTGACCTACTTCAAAAACTTCTACTATTAAACCTTTATACTCACTCAATACATATTTTCGTTCAAGCATATTACCAATTTTAAACCACGTTTCTTTTGTTGCCTGATATATTGGGTTTAGACCATTACCTCGTTTGTACGTTTTATTGATATTAATTAAAACACAGTCATCACCTATTTCGTCAAGTGGCTGTGCATTATAAAGTCTAATAACTTCTTCTGAAGTCATCAATCCTTTTTCAATAGAATTATGCCCCCCCTGTAAGTTAGTAAGTTTAAATCCACAATAATTTAATGTATCAATAAGAGCTGCTTCAATTTGAAATGCTTCATAGTCTGAAAGTCCATGTCTTATGATAATATGTTTTACAACCTGTCCTCTAGCTGATATTTTTCTTATTTTATCGAATTTTAGAGTTGATGAATCTACATCAGTTAAAGCGCATGCTATATGATCAAACACTCTATTATTTTCTTTTCCCTTACCAATATAGAAAGGCTTTTCATCTTGAGGGTCCAGCAACATATATACATAAGATTTTAATTCTTGTTTTGTTTTTTCATCAAACATATTTAATAGTTTTATCGTTCCAGTATAGAATTAATTTATTATAATACAAGCAGTTAAAATCAAAACATAATCTTTTTTATTTTTACATTTCGATAAATTAATTTTCATTTTTTAATTCAATTTTATTCAATTCTATTGAGCCAATTATTAAATTCATCTGGTGTTATTATTCCAATTTCAATATAATGTTCACGACAAAAATCTAAAAAGAAATCAGGAATCGGTATATCTCCCCCTCCTTCGAAAAATATGTTTCTAGAACCTGATTGTAAAATATTATGCATTATATTTCTGAAAAAAGCATCTATTTGATTAGTTGGATTAATCGTTGGGTCAATTACAACTTGTTGAACAACTGAAATTATATCATTATTCCGTCTTAAAACAGATATGTCCGGATTTTTATAACCTTTAAATGGTTGAAGAATAAAGCCTCTATCATTAAGCCTATTCGTAAAAACTTTCATAATGTTAATTTTAATCATACATTTTTCTTTAAATATTAAATAACTCTTCCATTGCGTCAAGTGCAACCTCCTCATCACTTCTTTGTATGAAGGACATTAAAAATGGTTTACCTGTTTCGTAATTATCTTTAGTTAAAAAACGATCTTTTAAGCGTTTAATCAATTGCTTATAATTATCGGATGAAATCCCTTTTTCCTGTGCTTTATTTTTTACTTCATTAAGAAATTCATCTTGTTTAGAGAACTCTCCGTATGAACAATCAATTAAGATCTCAAAAAGAAGTCGTTCCTTTTTAGATAAAAAATTTTGTTGCAAAACAAATCGAGCAAAATGCATTACTTTTTGTAAGGAGGTAGTACAATCAAAATCGGTAATTTGATCATATTCAATCACCAACTCTTCAAATTTACTAACCATTTGTTCTTGAATCTTTCTGTAATTAATTGAAATATCTAATCGTTTTAAATCTGCCAACGTAATCTCCGTTTCAAAATCTAAATAATTAGCATAAATAACTTCTTCGATTAGCTCCTCTTCCGATTTAGAACTGTTGCTTAACTTTTTTTCATCTTTCAAATACCTAAAGTTTTTATACGAATAAAAAAAGTAAGGGAGTGGAATCCCTTTTAGTTTTGAGTACTTATTTGCACTTTCATAAAAAGCAATAATGCGATCGATTACTGCATTTTCATCTATTTGAACCAAATCTTGGAAGAAATTATAACAAAAAGCCGTGGCTTTTAGCACTTCATTTCTAGTCCAATGCGGAAATAACTTTTCTAAAAGTTCAATGGTCAATGCTCTTTTGGTAACTTTTTCTATACTTTTCTTTTCATCACGGCTACTTATTTCTTTTAGAAACCTTGTGGTAATGCGTTTTAAACTTTTAATTTCCTGTTTTGATGAATCAATCTCAAAATGTATTTTTTGAATACAAAGATTCGCGTAATTGACTATCTCATCCTCAGAAGCATTCGGATTTATCTTTTTACATTTTTGACGAAACCATTCTGAAAACGCTGAATCATCTATCTTTTTTTTAGTATCCGATTTTTCAAGATTAAAATCTGAAAATAATTTTAACAAAGCATCTTCCATAAACAAATAACTTGTTATTTTTCTTATCTTTAGTATATAAAAGTAAATTTAGAACTTATTATTTAGTATAAGTTAACTGCCTTTAATTTAGTGACAGAATTCTGTCACTTTTTTCACATTTTTTTTCTTATAGGTAATAGAAAAGGTTTTGTTGATGTATTCAATAATCAAACTTTTTCTTTATAATAAAATTTTAACCTATGAAAAAAATTCAAGAAATAGAAATAAATGGACAAACTTGGATGTCTGAAAATTTAGATGTTTCGCATTTTCAAAATGGGGATGAAATCATGGAAGTCAAATCACTATACGATTGGACTATAGCACACATTGGTAAAATCCCCGCCTATTGTTATTACAATTACGACTCTAATTATGGACCAATTACTGGTAAATTATACAATTGGCATGCAGTGTATGACCCAAGAAAACTCACTCCTCCAGGTTGGGATATTCCTAACGATGAAGATTGGAAATTATTGAATGATTACATGAAACGTGTTTACACTAAAAAAACGTTGAAAAACTTATACTTCTGGGAAGATGCTTATTATACTGTTTTTGACAAAGGAAATTATAGTAAAACGTATACCCAACCGAACTCGCATCAATCACTCGGTTTTAATGCAATACCCAGTGGTTATTGTGGTTCTCATGGTTTCTTTCATAGACTAGGTGAAATAAGCCATTGGTATGTTAATGATAGACATAAATGTTACTGCAAAGTTAAAACGATAGAAAACTATTCCTGGAAGTTAATTCATGATTTTGGATCTAAGGAACACTATTATTCTGTACGTTGTATAAAAATACCTAATATTAAATTACTATGAAACCGAAATTTTTCACCGAAGATGATTTAAAAACAGACATTCAAACTTTAATTTCAAATTCATTTACAGAAAAAGAAATTAGAATGCTACTGATCCAATTTAAGTGTATACACTTTATCTGTTCTCGAATATTTACCTCCCTTTTTGGAGCAACAATTACCTACTTTTCAACAGATTTACTTGTTGATATTCAATTCACGCTCTTTGACCACATCATATTCTTTGTTTGTATTACCCTAATGGATAAATTCGTTTTTGCCAGAGCGCATATATCATTATTCAAAGAATTATATGATGATTCAGGAATAATTATTCAGATTTTAAAAGATAAAAAAGTGGCTAAAAAGAATTGAACTATTTTTCCTCTTCCAAAAAACCTAATTGCCGCATTGCCTCTTCTCTTGTCATTGTATACTTTCCATCAATTGGTTTAATAGGACCTCCATCATAACTCATCCGCTTTTCAAAAGGAGTCAACGGCTTTTCATCTTTATTTACTTTTGTTGTTTTTTTCTTCTTTTTCATACCTAGTTTTTTTTGGAAAATTAAATATCCAAACCGCCATAAAGTGTCGTTATCAAAATGTATTTTTACAAAAAAAAGCAAATGTCAAAATCCATCGATCGTATTAAAACAATTTTGTTCTTCATCAAAGAAGTAAACTACCCTTCCAAACAACGAATCATTGACAAATTAAATGACGTCGGATACGTATCAAGCGAACGAACCACCGAGCGAGATATGCAATCCATTCGCGATTTATTGTTAATTGAAGTAAAGTTTGATCGTGCGAAAAATGGCTACTACATAGATGAAGAAAGTCAAAAAACCTTCGATGAATGGTTATCCTTTTTTGAATTGTACCAAACTGCTAAAGTAATCAATGAAACTTTATTGAAAAGTGCTGATAATATTGACTATATCGACTTCGACCGAAACAAACAGTTAATCAATGAACGTATTTTATCCGAACTTTTAACCGCCACTTTCGAGAAGCAAAAAGTCCGGATGGAATACCATAGTTTCTGGAAATCGGAAACAAATGTGTATGACTTTCAACCCTATTTAATTAAACAATACCAGAATCGTTGGTACGTATTTGGAACTATCAATAACGAGGAATTTAGAACCTTTGGCTTGGATCGTATTGTAGGATTAACTATCCTCAAAGAATCATTCAAACCAATCTCCAAAAAACCAAAAAATTACTTCGATGATATTATTGGTATGATTTATTCTACCAGTGAAGTACAACCAGTCATCCTTTCCTACGAAGCACATCAAGGGAAATACATCAAGACGCAACCACTCCACCCTTCTCAATCAATACTTATTGATAATGAAGAAGAATTACGTATTCAATTAAACATTCGAATTAACTACGAATTAGAAGAACAAATTCTAAAACAAGGTGAAAAAGTGAAGGTGATTGAACCGATTGAATTAAAAGAACTAATCAAAAATAGAATTAAAAGTGCTTTAAAAAATTACGAGTAAACCGTCAGATTTTGTCGTTCAAATGGTTTAGTTTTGAATTAAAAACAAATATGAAAACAACATTATCACAACAAGAAATTACTGATTTCTGGATACGATGTTATTTAGGAGATGATATTGATATCTTCAAAAAATGTATTCAACGTGCCTATTTAGATCTGAATAGAACAATTCATAAATTAGCTGAGGTTGATCAAATTGAAAAAGATAAAAATCATAAACATTTAATTGATTTCGTAAGTATTAATTGTAAACGCCTTTTTTCGGAAAGTATTACTAATCAAGATGAATTTGACCTTGAACACAAAAAAGTCTGTGAAGAATTACAAGTGACATTTAAACTATACTACACGGATTCAACCATTGAATTTCATTATGGTCAAGCTCAAAAATGGATAAATATGACACTAAAATATTTATTTGCTATAGGTGAAAATGAAATACCAGGGATAACGAAAAACTATCCTTTCTACCATATCCCTATAGATAATATTATCAGACATAAAATGGCAAAACTTTCTGTGAATCCGATTAAAATACCATCCGTTTCTTGGAGCAGGTTGACATACCAAGAGTATATAAATTATCAAACTCAAGTCAGAAATCGATTTAAAAATCAAATACCATTGGATGTAGAATTTAGATTATTTAATAATAAAGAAATAGAATAATTAATTAAATAAATAAAGAAAAGGATAATTCCCCAACCTTATACAAGGATTGAAGAATATAACTAACTATAAAATTAAAAAATAACCATGAAACAAGAATGTATCTTTGAAATTGGTGGTGAAGGTGGATCCATCGCTATTTACCGCGAAAAACGTAAAACTGGAACTGTATTTATTTACAACCACAATGAAACTGACTTTTCAGATGAAGGACTAGACATTTCAAAAAGGAATGAATTTCTTCATTTTGAAGATGCTTTGAAACTAATTACAACCAAATATCCTATTCACGTACTCTATCTAGATACTGCTCATCCTGATTTCAGACATGAAATTAGTAATGGTATACTAGATCATTTAAATGATTTCAGAGGGAACTTAGTGAGTGACGTTGATTTCTACAGTAAGGATCAATTTGAAAAACTATTGGGTGTTCGTTTCAACCTAACAAAAAAAGAAAGCTATACAAACGATTATATCATTGATGTGAAACCTATCACAAAACTAACTGAATATGAATATGATATATCCAATGGAACAACCAAATTAAAAGGAACATACGAGTTGCATGCAAATGATATTCCTTTCGACCCAAAATACATGGAAACGATCAAATCCGATTATAGCTTTCAAACTGTCGGATCTGTTGAAGTAATCCATAATTCAATCATCATCAAAAATTTAGACGGAAACATTTCACACATATTACCAAGTGATAAATATGTGTTAGAATTAAGTCCATTGGTTGATGGCGTTATCACTAAATGGGAAATAACTAAGAAATAGTTCTTACTTAAAATAAATCTTCACCCATTTCAAAATTAAAATCCACTTCATCTTTTTGATTGACTTTGCTCTGAAAAATTTGAGGTGGATTTATTCTATTAAAATCATGGTTTGGACCAATTGAATCAGACATTGTAAACGAATCAAAATCTTTGAATTGTGCATATTTCCCTACAAATTGCATACGAACCGTTCCTAAATCTCCATTTCGGTGCTTGGCAATAATTAACTCCGCAACACCCAGATTAGATTCTCCGGTTTCAGTCGTCGTTATTCCATATTTCTCAGGTCGGTAAATAAACGAAACAATGTCGGCATCTTGCTCTATCGATCCCGACTCACGTAAGTCTGACAACATAGGTACACCTCCTCCACCGCGGGTTTCAACCGAACGACTCAACTGTGAAAGTGCAATGATGGGAACGTTTAACTCTTTTGCAATCTCTTTAATAGTTCTAGAGATGATAGAAATCTCTTGTTCACGGTTGGAATTCCCAGTTTTGGGTCCAGCTGACATTAACTGCAAATAATCAATAATGATTAACTCAATATCTTTTTCCTTTTTTAACCTACGACATTTTGCCCGAAAATCGAACACACTAATCCCTGGCGTATCATCAATGAAAATGGGTGCTTCAATCAATTTTGAAATTCGTGTATGTAACTGTTGCATCTCATGATCCTCTAATTTACCGGTCCTTAATTTTTCAGCATTGATCTGGGATTCTGTTGCCATCAAACGTTTCACCAACTGTACAGAAGACATTTCCAACGAAAAGATGGCTACTCCTTTTTTATGATCCACGGCGGTGTTTCGCGCCATTGACAAGGTAAAAGCAGTTTTCCCCATAGCTGGTCGTGCAGCAATCACAATCATATCTGAACGTTGCCAACCAGCAGTAATTCGGTCTAAGTCCTTAAAACCTGTTGCAACTCCTGAAATCCCACTATCATTCTTTCTAGCCGACTCTATTTCATTGATCGCACTAAAAATTGCTGTTCGCATGTCATCCACGCCCTTCTTCATGTTTTCAGAAAAGATTTTGAAGATCCCCTTATCCACCTTATTTAGTAACTCAAAAATATCTGCTCCTTCTTCAAAAGCATCTGACAGCATTTCGGAAGATAGACGTATAATTTCACGCTGTACATACTTCTGAGATATGATACGCGCGTGAAATTCAGCATTCGCTGTCGAACCTACTCTGCTCGTCAAGGAGGATAAATAGAGAGCACCGCCAGCTAACTCTAATTCACTTGTTTCTCTAAGTCGATTAACAACAGTCAATAAATCAATAGGATACGATGATTCATACAAATATTCTATTGCTCCGTAGATGTAAAAATGTTTCTTATCGTAAAAACAATCACGATGTAAGGTATTCTTGAGTTCGTCAATCACATCTTTGTTAAGCAAAATAGCGCCCAACACAGCTTGTTCGAAGTCAATTGCTTGTGGTGGTATTTTCCCTGTTTGAGAAAGTTCTGTAGGGAATTTAGTATACGTTACTTGCTTTGTTCGATTGAACGATTGCTTATGGTTCATGGATCTTAATGTTGAGTTAGTTATTTTCAGGAAGGTGTCTACCCTTTCGTAATTTATAAGGGTAATTAAGACACCAACCTGCTGTCAATAAATGGATAGAATCGGCTTCTTTTGAACAGTATCTGCATTGATAACTTGATTTTAAACTACCAGTATAACATAGATGTTTCCCTTTCCCCGCACCGAGTGGATGCCGCATACAACTCCCCTGTTCTAAGATGAATTTCAGTTCAAACGAAACACCACAAAACAGACAGAAATATATATCACTTTTCATAATAATCATAAAAAAGTAGTTGGTTGATTTTTTTTATAAATAATTGAATCATAACAATAATTATGAAAGTTAAATATGGTCCTTTATGAAATGAACGTAGAAAATAAGTGAAATGCAACGTCGTCAAACCCTTGTTTGAACCCAGCCTTCTAATTTTCAGTTTTGAAAATTAGATAAAGGCGTTTGTGAGTTTGAGTGCAGACAGTGAAATGTAACGTAATTTTCAAGTGAAATTCATAGAGACCTAGACTTTTTGGCTCCACCTTTTTTGGCGATGACCGCGAAGCAGCTACGAAGTAAAAAAAGGTGGAATTATATATTAATTATACATCCTTAACGCTGCACTCAACTCTTCTTTCATCCTTTCAATCAGCGAAACTGGCTCTAACACCTTCATCGTTGCACCATGTGACAATAATTCCATAATTAAATCATGTGTAACACATAAATGCAACTCAATTTGAAGTTCGTTTTCCGTGTCTTTTATCACTTGCTGTGTCGTGTGCAAGGGTAAAGTCTTAATATATTTCCCTTGGTGTGGTTCAAATGAAAGGACAATCTTTTGAGGTTCTTGACCATTCGGACTAATGATTCCAAAACAATTTCGAAAATGCGCTTCTACATCGATACTACTCGGAGTTGTGAAAGAACGAACTAATATTTGCAAATCAGTCAAGCGATCCAAGGCAAATGTTTTAATTTTTTCATCCTTACTATCCTTACCAATAATGTACCAACGGTTATTGAATTCCTTTAAGGCATAAGGTTCAAGCGTACGAGTGGTCTGAAAATTATCCCAAAACTTTCCATACGAAAACGTAATCAATTTCTTATTCTTTATAGCATGAACGATTCCGTATAAATTCTCTGTGCCTTTTGGTCGACGGTTCTCAAAATGAATAAACTGAGCAATACGATCAGAAACATTCAATGCATTAAACGTATCAAAAGCTTCCAACATTCGCTCCGTCATACTTCCCTCTACCTCACTTTCGATGAAATAAACTTTGGAAGAATAATTATATTGTATATCAATATTGTAGATGGAACGTATATCCTCCAAATCGCGTTGAAACGTTCGTTTAGATACACGAAAGTTATATTCTTGTAAGTCCGACTCTTCATCCAAATAATCATAGATTTCTTGAAAGGTAGAATGTTTTTTTCTCAATTTATTCACGATCAATATAAGTCGCGCAGTGGATTCTCTTTTTGACATGGTTCTTATGTTTAGTTCCACAAACCTAGACTCACCCTCCGCCAAAAAATGACGTTTAAAAATAAACAATCGATTTTTTTAGCATTATTCTTCTTCATCCGAAGGATTCATCGCTTCTTCCAGTGCATCGGTTAATTTCCGAATATCATCACGCAACTTGGCTGCACGTTCATAATTATGATTATTAATTTCAAGCACCTTCTCTTGCTCTAATTGTTCTAACTTTTGAATGATTTGGTTGATTGTCATGTTCTCTTAGGTTAATTAGTGATATAAAAAATCGCAAACTTAAACCTTAAACTTGGCCGCTTCTTTTTGTCGTGCTCGACATGTCCTAAATAATTATTCATAATTCATATTTTAGTATGAATCAAATGTAGAAAGCAAAGAAGACATGGGATGGCGGAGTGGAAATAAAAATCCCCCGTGGTGGCGGAGGTTTTTTATATAATACATTTTTTAATCTAATGCGTAAGTAATTATTATAACAAAACAGTTATATAATCGCATTTAATAAGTTAAAATCTGTTTCTAGAAAACTGAAAAACTAATTAAATAAACTCCACTAAATCCTTTGGTATTTCAAAAAATGGATTTTTATTCAATTCTTCTGTAACAGCTATTCCATTTCTAGAAATACAACCGTAAGTCACTTCTTTATAAATAAAGAATTCCTCACCAACAGATAAGTCTCTATGAAGCCATTTATAATCTGTAACTTTCATATTTTGAATAAGTTTTACTTTTATTGAATTCATTAAAAAAAAATATTTAAATAACGGAATTAATTCATTTATAATAGATTGTATTAAAAAACTTTCTAAGTATAATTATACTCATGATAAATTAAAAAATATAATTTTTTACATAAAATACTTTTTAATCTCAAGTTTAACTTTATTTTTTTTTATTAATTAATCTACCAGTACCTTTACGAAATCTTTTAGAGATATCTAATATATCAATATATGCTCTTTCTTCATTTAAGCTAAAACCAATTGCATAGGGGTCTTCTTTACTGTCAGCACTCCAAAAGTTACAACTTTTCCCTAAACCAGTACCAAAACTTCCATAGTAATAACTAAAACCAGAAGGGAAAGCAGAAAAACCAACTGAATTATCTCCTGAAGTATCCCAATAAATCTCACTTTTCAACATTTTACATACAACTTCATTACCACCAATGAATTTAAATATGGTAAACCAATATTTTTTACCCGGTATTGAATATCCATCTGGAGCCAAACCTCTTTCATCTACAAGTGCAAAATAATTATAAAGTTTACCATATTTCTCTTCATTTTCCGCATCATTATCAAGATGACACCAAGCTGGAATTTTATTTTCATCTGCACTTATTCATTCTTCTAATGTTCTAGCTTCTAAAAAATGGTTCTCCGTTTTTAAAAGAAGAAACATTTAAATTTTCGGTACTACAATTTGCTTACCTATTAAAATATCCATTTGTATTTGTATTTGTATTAGAATAGTAATTAAACGTTTGACGTCATCGGTCAGAAAATAGTGATTTAAACTTAATACAATTCAACTTCTATTTCTCTTAACCAAAAAATAAATTTAAAAAAATAATTAATATATTTGATTAAAATAAATACAACAATTATGAAAACATTAGTTAAGAAAGTGTACGTTAAAGAATTACAAGTGTATAAAGTTGAAATTTCTGATGAAATGGCTCAAAAGTTTCAAAATGATGAAGAGGCTTTTTGGGATACAGCCGAGGAATTAGATTGGGAATTTTCTCATGATAAAGTTGATGAAGATGAAGAATATGAAATCGAGTAACATTTCCTTAATTATATTTTAATTAATTGTATTGGGTTATGTTTAACATAACCCTTTTTAATATAAACAATTATTGTTCTTAAAATGAATTATAATATAATATGTACAAAAACTGTTTTCAATCTCTTTTTATAAAATTATATTATAATTCATTTTTATAACAAATGGTTAAAACATTGATAAATGAAAACTTTCATTCTAGATATTGACCAATGTTTGGTATTTGCTAGTTATACCCAACTTTCTGAATTAGAGTTAATCTCCAAAAGAGGCTATCACTATCTATATTTCAGACCTCACCTATTAGAATTTCTTTCTTATCTTCAAAAATCAAAATATAAAATAATATTCTACACTTCTGGTAAAAGTGAATATGCTAAATGGATTGTAAGTCATTTTAATATGTCTTGTGAATATTTACTATTTACTAGGAAATTTACAAAAAGAAAACAGACACTTTATGGTGATTTATTTTATAAATCTTCTCGAAATTTACCTATCGAAAGAGCAAAAAGAACATATGTTTTAGACGATCGAATTGATTTATGGGTAGATAACGGAGAGAATTTTTTAGATATTTCTCCATGGAATGGTGAATTAAATGATAATGAATTAATACGTATAATGATTAAATTACTAAAGACACAACCGTTAATGCGGTAGTTATTGAATATCATTTGATACCCCAATGATGAGCAATAATAACCATTGCCATTGTGTCAAGTTTACAGTATTGCAGAAGCTGAAAACGTAATTCATCTTTTTCTTTTTTATTAAGTGAAATATCAAAACGAAGTCGGTAATATGCGCGCATAGCAGCGGTACCTCCTTTTACTATTTCATCATCCCAATCTTCCATAACCACTTCGCTTGTTAAAGTATCATAGGGGTCCAATACACCTGAAACAAAAGAATCAGGAACATATGATTTAAAATAATCAATTAAATGTAAATATGGATTATTACTCCAGATTGCAGGTAATACCTTCTTTATAGAAGTCCTTCCTTTCATATATGGGTGAAAATAATATTCCTGAGTCAACTTATTCATATCAATAAGTCGACCATTATTATCTTTAGTTTTGGTCATTGAAATTAACCATAATTCAAGTTCAGCATCTTTAATTCCATAAATTTGCATCTGTTCTAATATCGTTTTCAAAACAGTATTTTCATGTGTAGCCCACATAAAAGGGGTACCTTCATTTCCTATCTGGTTCATTAATGAGCGTCCAAATTCAAAATTTGGAAATGATTCATCTTTAGGAAACCTTTCACCTGTATGAATCCATTCAGAATGAATAGGTACTGCACCAGGATATAAAATAGTATGACAACTCCATTGAAAAGCAATCAACTCATAAGGACGCATTCCTTTATGGAATGGTATAGCGCCTGTATAAGTTTCGAAATCTATGAAATAAAGCGGATATATAGGTTTATAATTTTTGAGTTTTGGAGATATCCATTCAGTATTCGACTTTGTATTTTCAATTTGAATTTGTTGTCGAATACCTCTAGAACCAATTTTTCCGTTTGAATTTTTTAGACACTCTAAATCAATATCATACAAACTTGTCTTTCCCTCCTTAATAAGATCATTTAAATAAAAGCCATTAGATTTATTCTTTATAGATCCTCCATAGTATAAATCGAAAATATTTGGTTCAGTATAACCTAAATCACCCCAGCATTCGTAATATCCATCTTTTAAATTATTAGGGTTCTTAAATTCACAATTTTTACAATCTTTATTAATTTGGTAATCTGTTGAAGATATTCCTTTATTTAAAATTCTTAGAAAAATAGTTGTTTTTCTTATTATTTCAGGTTGTAATTCAATAACTTCTTTGGTAACATTCATATATCCAAGAATCCCTTCATTTAAAAGTAATTCTGTAAAGTGATTTTTAGATTGAGAATCTTCGTACTTAAATAAAATATCCGGTTTTTGGAATTTTACACTTTGTTTAGATTTTAAACATTCTTTTTCAATACTGTATGATTTTTCATTTTTCTTAATACTGAACCATCCTGCTAAATTATTAATATTTGTTCTTTTTAATTTGTCTGGCATTAATAAAGAACAAGTGATTTGACTTTCAGGAAAAACTTCACTCAAAACATTATATTGAAAAGCAACATCTTCAATATATTTTGTAATATTTCCTCTTTTCGATAATTCTTCTGAATTATACGATTTAGCTTTAACTTCTATCAAGTGAAAATGATTACCATCTTTTACTAAAACATCAACACGGATTAGCTTCTGCCCACTTAAAATAGCAGCCTCAAACAAAACCACTTTTTCTTGTTTTAATAGAACATTTGTTCGATCTATACAATCTTGGGTTTTACCTTCTATTTCAATACCTTCAGGAAATAAAAAAGTAGCCATTTTACCAATTATATAACCTCCTTGTGCAAGCATTTCCATGTACTCATTGGAGTCATTAGTTGTAGCATAACCTTTCTTTTTATAGACTAATTTCTTAGCACAGTCAGAAGCAAGCTGGAAGTCAGATTTCGATAGGTAAACTAAGCTAGACATTTAATACATTTTTTGAATTAAAGTAATTAAAAAAAACTTGTCCATTGTTATGGATAGTTTGCAAAAACTACTTGATTTAGGGACAAATAACCATTTTTTTTCTTGGCTTATTATTTAATTTTTCTTTAACCCTTAAAAACGTCTTTTTCACTGATAAGACTTCATTTTATCTCTTTGTGAATCTAGCCTTAAAGGCCTATTAGTTTTCAATTAAGTATTTTTACCTTTCACTAAATCATTCGCTGTTGCAATTTCATACTCATAGGTATTCCAAATGACTAAATCTATTTCAATTTAACCGAATCTATTTTTTAAACAACTATCTAAGAATATTGCTGTATTAAGTTGTGAATTATATACTGTTCTTGACAATAAATTAAAAAAATAACAATATTTTTTTTTGTGGAGACAAAGATTAATTGTCTTTGAAATAGATATTGTTTATATTACAAATTTTAGCGAAAAATCAATAAATAAAATAACATTTTTTTATATTAAACACATTTACAAAATGGTTACTTTGAAAACACTTTAATTCGATTTTATAATTCCCTAACAGGTCTAACCGAATGTATATTACTAATATTTGATGCAAATGGAGTAGATCTTTCAAAATTGTATGCACCCTTTCTCATATATAAATCTGAGTGTGTACCACTCCAATAATCTGTATTTAAAAAATTACCTTCATGATTTGAATGTAAGTTCTTGCAAATGGTGTCTAATTCCAAAGTAGTTGGTAATCGCCAACCATCGCCATAAGATTCACAGGCTTTTTCGGCGTCTTCCCATACCATTGGTTCAAGATCACTATCAGCAACTTCTATTGTTACTTTTGTTTTTGGATGTATAATTGTTAGCATAAAAAATATTATTTAATTTTGTAATTCTTCTTTAAAAGAAATTTTATAATAATTTCTCCCCCAATTCTTTTAAGCAATTTTAACTTGAAATCAGATGTTATTTAAAATTACTTTAGATAATAAATTGAGTCTATATTGATTTTCAAAATTATACATTTTTTTAAAATATCAAAAGGTAAAGAGCTACTTTTTTACTACATTTTAGAAATAGAGTATTTATTTTAAAACAGTATATAAAGATGTGAAAAAGTATTTAAATGGTATTAGTTATTAATTCATTAAATCAAATAAAAAAATTATGGAAAACCATCAGGAATTAAAGCGGATAAGAGTCCCGAGTTTACCTACCATTTATTCTAGAATTGGTTATTAAGGTTGTATATCTTTAAAAAAGCGAAATTTAATAATTTTACTGACCTTAAAATAAAAGAGATAGAAAATAAAATAAACAGCACGCTTTCAAAAAGATATGGATATGAAAACCTTATATTTGTAATTGTAAAATTATCTTTTCCACCAAAAAGTTATATTTGTAGCTTGAATTCATATTAAATGTGTTTAAAATATTATTCAATCAATTGTTTTAAATTTCAAACAATTAATATTATATGTTATTAAACTTTTTTAAAGAATTAGGATATGTGCATTGTGGATATTTGCAAAGATTATCTGAAAATAAAGGGTCGAAGGATAAGGAGCTATGGTATAAATTTGTTATTATTAACAAACAATTATGTAATAGCCCAGGTCCATTAGTTTATTTATGGTTTTATAAGGATGAAATGATATATGTCGGAGAAACTTCTCTATCTATAAAAGAAAGAATTACAAAAGGTCATTTTGGAGGATTTAGAGGTGGGAGTTATTCTGGTGTTGAAAGACAAAAACAGCTGCTTCTGTTAGAAGAAGATGAGATTTATGTGTTAGTTGCTTTCGAACCCTTTTTTCTAAAATATTTACACGAACAAGTTAATAGAAATAATTTTAGCAATATGATTTCCCCTCTTCAATCTGATATGCTATTAGGAAAATATCTAGAAGAAAAATCTATAATCGCAATGTTGAATCCTAAATTAAATATAAAATGAACACTGATCTTAGTGAATGGCTTAAAAACAAAAATTTAAGCTCAAATTTAGAAGAAATTATTCTAAAAATTGATGATAAAATTTTTCCATCAGCTGGCGAAAGACGTTTGGGAAATATCTCAAATATGAGAATTTCTTATGGCCCATCAAATTCTAAAAGACATTCTAATATAATCTTATTTCCAAAGAAAGGTTTGAATTTAGTTAGACTTCAAATTAAGTTTGAAAATTATAACAATGTCGATTCAGAAACTTGTAGAACAGAATTTGGATCACCAGCAATTCGCGAACATAGTCATAGATTCGTAGAAAAAGAGATACTATCTGCCTCAGAATTGACAGATGAATTATTTATATTTCTTATAAAAGGTATTAATCATTGATTTAGTATTGTAATTAGATTTTCAAAATTAAAAAAAGGTAACACTTATTTTTTACACTTGTTTTAGATTTCATTATTATGAAGTTATGATGTCTAATATTAAAAAAAGTTGATACAGTATTGGAAACAAAAAAATCCCCCGTTGTGGCGGGGGATTCAGTTATTTTATACTTTTTAAAGTTCGTTTGACATATAGAATCAAGTCAAAAACATAGGATTGACCTTTAAGCAACCAACGTTTGTGGATTAATTTACCATTCATGTAGAGGTAAAGTTGATTGTCGATGATGATTTTGTGAATCATATATCTTTCCATATTTCATTTTCATTAATAAATTCTGTAATTATGAAATTTAATATCTCATCACCTCGATTTATTATATTTTGAGTAAAATGTTTCGGATTAGTCCAATTAGACACTTGATTCGAAGTGTGATTTAATCCCATTTTGTTATATGTTTCAATATGTTTAGTTGGAGGTTTATTAGAGTCGGAAGAATTTGAATTAGAAGTAGATAATGATAAATTTCCGATACCATGTATAACATCTAATACTTCTTTCCAATCTTTTTCAGCCTCATCTTTTTTATTTTTATATTCTTCATCGGAATACCCAAAATCATTCCAAGATAAACTTTGAGCAACAATATGATCAATAGAAACAGAATTATTTTTAAAAATATTCTTTCTTATTTCCTTAAAATCAACAAATTCATTATTTATTTCAAATTTATATAGCAAATAGGCAACATTTAATTTTGAATTATTGTAAATCTCCTTTTTTATTGCATTTTTACTATTTTCTCTATCAATAACATTTTCTGTTAATATGTCAAATACAGATTTATCCCAACCTGATGCAAAACTTTCTCTTGCATAGTAATAATCTAAAATCAATTGATTTGCTTTTGAAACATCATTTAAACTCTTATAAATTTCTTCAAATTTTTCTCGATATAATTTCCTATAAAAAAATCCAGACCAATCAATTAAATCATTACAAAATAAAAAGTGCTCCCATCTTTTAAAGATTTTGGTTCTATATGGAATACTGTGGGTAGTTAAACTTTAGCTTCCCTGCCACAAAGTAAATCATATTAATGAAGTTTTCAATGTTTCGATATCCTCTTGCTCTTTTTTTAGCCAACTGTATCTTCGAATTTATCCCCTCTAATATTCC
>CANGOA010000033.1 GCA_947455255.1 Flavobacteriia bacterium
AGAGCGAGAGCAAGTATGGATACAGCAGGTTTCATCAAAGTTTTAGCAGACAAAACAACCGATGAAGTTCTTGGTGTACACATGATTGCACCTAGAGCTGCAGATTTAATTATGGAAGCGGTGGTTGCTATGGAATATAGAGCTTCAGCGGAAGATATTTCTCGTATATGTCACCCACACCCTACTTATTCAGAAGGGATGAAAGAAGCTGCATTGGACGCAACAGAAGCTAGAGCACTTCATATATAATAAATTAGCAATTGATAGTATAAGGGTAAATGAAAGTTTACCCTTATTTATTTACAGATAGATTAGGAATGAAAAAAACAGGAGTTTTATTATTACAGTTAGGCACACCAGATAGTCCAAGTACTTCAGATGTAAGACGTTATTTAAACGAATTTTTAAATGACCCACGTGTCATTGACTTACCTTGGTTAGGTCGTAAATTACTTGTTAATGGTATTATCGTCCCTTTTCGTGCACCTAAATCAGCGAAAATATATAAAAAGCTTTGGGATCATGGTAATGGAAAATCTCCATTATTAGATTATTCAGAAAAAGTTCAACAATTAGTTCAACAACAATTTCAGAATGAAAATGTGACCGTTGAAATGGCAATGCGCTATCAAAATCCTTCTATGGAAATTGTTTTAGATAGAATGCACAAAGCGAATTACGAACAAATTGTCATAATTCCATTGTTTCCACAATACGCCAGTGCCTCGACAGGATCAGCTGTTGAAAAAGCAATGAATATCATTCGTAAATGGTGGGTAATCCCTGAAATTAAAATTGTATCTCAATTTTATGATAATCCTGGATATATTACTTCCATTGTCGAACGAGCAAAAGAATTTGATTTAAAAAATTACGATCACATATTATTTTCTTACCACGGTTTACCTGAACGTCATGTTGACAAAGTATATAATGATGGATTATGTGAAGACCAACCTTGTGAAACAGAAATAAATGATAACAATAAACTTTGTTATAAGGCAACTTGTTATGCAACAACACGATTGATTGCAGAGCAATTAGGAATCACAGAAAAAGACTACACTGTGTGCTTTCAATCTCGTTTAAATAAAAAATGGTTACATCCATTTTCAGATAAAATTGTGGAAGAACAAGGTAAAAAAGGCGCTAAAAAACTATTAGCTTTTAGTCCTGCTTTTATTGCTGATTGTTTAGAAACAATCGTTGAAATTGGAGAAGAATACCAAGAAATATTTGAAGAACACGGAGGAGAAAAAGTACAATTAGTACCAAGTTCTAATGACCACCCAGCCTTTGTAAAATGTTTGACAGATTTGGTAAGAGAAAGATTGTAAATAGATTAAAGAAGAAAAGACAAAAGAATAAAGACTTTTAATTTTAATAAAAAAGAAATTTAAGTCTTTGTTCTTTCTTCTAAAAATCTTTGTTCTTCTATGCAATTACAACTGCTAAAGCAACTCCAACGATAATACTTACCAATTTCATCAAATTAAATCGATGATTTTCACTTGCTTCAAAAATGATTGTAGTGGAGATATGTAAAAACATTCCTACAACAATTGCTAATAATACATTCATAGATAACATATCAATTGCATCATGAGCAACTTTACCAAATAAAAGTCCGAGCGGTGTCATAAGTGCAAAAGACATCAGAATTACCCATGACTTTTTATTAGTAATTCCAGAACCATTTAATAAAGTCATTAATGCGATTGCAACCGGAGTCTGATGAAATAATATTCCTAAAAGTAAAGATTGTCCAGACATGTGATTATGATGAGCATGTATATCCCCACCCGCTAATGGAATTCCCTCAATAAATGAATGAATGGAAAGTGAAATAAACAAAGCCCATGGAATTTTATTGTTTTTATGAATATGTATGTGTCCGTGTTCGATACCTCCAGAAAAATACTCTAAAAACAATTGAATCAAAAATCCGATAAGAATAAACAATCCTATACTATACTTAGATTCAGATTCATATAATTCTGGTAAAAAATGAACAAAAGCAATCGACAATAAAAATCCCCCACTAAATGCTAACATGATTTTTATAAGTTTTTTTTGCTTAAGTCCATCCATTATCAAAACGATAATCCCACCTAAAAAAACAGCAAAAATTAAAAGAAATATATTAAAAATATCCATCATAGTTTTCTTGCAATAAGTATTAAACGATCTGAGGTTTCAGCATTAAAAGGACTTAATTGAAAATCTCCAAAAACAGATTCAATCTTAAAATTTGTTTGCGTAAGCATGGAATGAAAATCTTCAAAGGTAAAGCCTCTTACACATTCTTGGAAATTGTAATTTTCACCTTGATCAATAAATGAAATGTTCTTTTTGATAAAACGTCCATCAAAAATTCTACTCAACTGAAAATCGATTGAATCTTCCGTTTTTGTTTCTTCTTTAACCAAATTTGCTAGTATTCTAGTGGCATTCATAAAATCAATTACTAAAATCCCATTTGGATTTAACATTTCGTAAATAGCCCTTAAAACGGTAAAATTATCTTCTTCATTATCAAAATAACCGAAGCTAGTAAAAAGATTGAAAACGACATCAAAAGTTTTATTTTCAATTACTTCACGCATATCGTGTTCTTGAAAATTCAATGATTCTGATTGATATTGAGAGGCACATGCAATACTTTGAGCTGATAAATCAACACCTAGTACATTCAATCCTAATTTATTTAAGGTAACAGAATGTCTACCCTTCCCACAAGCTAAATCTAATACTTGCTCATTGGATAACTTTAAATGTTTATACAAATTAGAAATAAACAATTCTGCTTCAGACTCATCTCTATTTTTATAGAGAATGTGATAGTACTTTGTATCAAACCAAGAACTAAACCAGGCTTTTTTTTGATTAGGATTACTTTCCATAGCGTTGCAAAAATAGACATTCTAGTGGTAATTCTTGTATTAATTGAAGTTTAACGTATATTTGATCCATAAAATCTACAGATTTAATCATGAAAAAAATTGGTGTTACAGGAGGAATTGGTTCAGGTAAAACGATTGTTTGTAGAATACTTGAGCACATCGGGTACCCTTTATTCTATGCTGATATGGAAGCAAAAAAAATAATGTTAGAGAATACTAATTTAAAAAAATCAATCTGTAATTTATTAGGTGATAAATCTTATATTGAAAACGAGATTAACAAGTCGTATATTTCAGAACAGATTTTTAATAATCCTTCCCTACGAGAATCTTTAAACAACTTGGTACATCCTGCAGTATTTCAATCCTTCGAAACATGGAGCATGAGACAGAAAAGCAACTTAGTTTTTAATGAATCTGCACTACTATTTGAAACAGGTTCTTATAAACGATTTGATAAAACAATTCTTGTTACAGCAACCGAAGAAACAAGGATTAAACGAATACAATTACGGGATCAACTTACCCTAGAAAATATCACCCAACGCATCCAAGCTCAATTAAAAGATGAAGAAAAAATTAAATTAGCTGATTTTGTGATAAACAATAATGATGATCAATTAATTATTCCACAAATACTTGAAATTGTAAATCAACTATAGGGTTACATGGTTATACCTAAAGTTCTTCAAAATCATCAAACTTTGTAGGGTCGTCTTCCTTTTTATCAGCACCTACATGCATACTCGTAGTAACTAATGGTTTGCCTGATAACAGGTAAAAAATTCCGTTAATCAATTTATTAACAATACTTAACATGATAAAGAATCCAACGATTTTAAAAATAAATCCAATAATTGGAGCTTCTTCAATTCCAATAATACTGTCATAAAACCAATTACTTACAGGATTTTGAGCGTATTGTGGAAAGAAAATAAAAAAAGTGAACATACCCATTCCAAAAAGAATCACACCAATTTCTGCTTTAAGGTTAAACATTGGAGTTAAAAACTTCATATTCTCTCCAAGAGAAGCTTTAAATAATGTGGAACGTTTTTGACGATTTTGCAATTTCCCTACAAAGTATAAAACTAAAATCATTGCTCCTGTATACAATTCGTAAGGTAAAATATATTCTGTGTTGTTTTGTTGAAGGCAAAATAAAAAAGTAACATCAATCAAAAAGAAGTATTGCAAAGCTTTTATTGAATATTCTTCAATCATACTTTTCTCAATGTGTTTCGGTCTTAAAACTGTAATTGCAAGTCGAACAAATCCCCACAAAAAGCCAAAAACGGCAAACATAACGCCCATCAAAAAGGCAAATTTCAATAAATCCATACCACAAATTTGCAAAAAAAAGTTCTATCCGAATCATTTCTAAAAAAGCATTGTGAATTAATTAATATCTTTGATGTTCAAACAAGTCAACTTATAATAAAATTAGAATGAAAAAAATTCTACTCTCTATTTCTTTAAGTATCCTTTCGATTGTTTCCTTCGCTGAAGAAGGGATGTTGATACCTTCTTTAATCCAAGCTTTTCAATCCGACATGAAAGCGAAAGGAATGAAGCTATCTGCAGAACAAATCTATAGTATTAATAATTCAAGTATCAAAGATGCAATTATCAGTTTTAATGGTGGTTGTACAGCTGAAATCATATCGGATCAGGGATTGTTATTAACCAATCACCATTGTGGTTTCTATAATATTCAATCACATTCATCCTTAGATAATGACTATTTAAAAAATGGATTTTGGGCAAAAAATAAAGCTGAAGAATTAGCAAATGCTGGATTAACAGCAACACGTATTGTACGTATTGATGATGTAACCGCCAGTGTATTATTTGGTGTTACAGACGCAACACCATTGAGCGAACGCAATCAAAAAATTAGAGAAAACATCCAACAAATAATCAAGGATAAAAGTTTAAATACGCATTACCGTATTGAAGTGAAAGAATTTGACTACGGGAATAGTTATTTTGCCATGACTACTGAAGTATTTACGGATGTACGTTTGGTAGGTGCACCACCAAGTTCTATAGGTAAATTTGGAGGGGATACAGACAACTGGATGTGGCCACGTCATACAGGAGATTTTGCACTGTTCAGAATTTATGCAGGACCCGATAATAAACCTGCTCCATATAGCACTTCGAACGTACCTTATGTACCTGAATATTCATTAACGATTGATGCTGGACATAGAAAAACTGGTGAATTTACGATGGTTTATGGTTTTCCAGGTGTTACCGAACAACATGTTGTTTCTGGACAATTAGCTTATTTAATAAATCGTGAAAGACCGGCAAGAATTGGTATGCGTGAAAAATCACTTTCAATTATCAACACACGTATGCGTGCAAGTGATGATATTCGTATAAAATATGCTGCTAAACAAGCTACAATTGCTAATTCATACAAAAAATGGATTGGTCAAGTTCAAGGACTAGTTGAATTAAACGCGCTTGAGGTAAAAAAACAATACGAAGCCCGTTATACAAAAACTGCTCAAAAAACAGATCAATGGAAGGAACGCTATGGAACAATTGTAGAGAAAATGAATCAACTTTTTGAAGAAAATAAAGAATATGACTTTACCAATACGATGGTCATGGAATATATTTTCGTTGGAGGTGGACCTGAATTTTTCAAACAAGTTCGCGTAATGGATGAATTCGTTAAGAATTATGAAAAATATAAAACACCCGAAGAAAGACCAGTAAAACTAGAGAAAATTAAAGCTTCTTATGAGAAATTTTTCAAGAATTACAGCAAAGAAATTGATCAAACAATTTTTAATTTATTACATGCTGAGTTTGTGCATTTAATGAATCCAGCGTATGTTCCTTCCTCTATTTTAAGTAAAAAAACAGAGGAGTGGTCAAACGAAATTTACACTAAATCTATTTTTACTGATAAAGAAAAATTAGCCGATTTTTATTCCAATTTTAATGATGAATCAATCGCAAAAGTTAAGCAAGATCCAGCTTATACATTATTTACTGAATTGGTTAATAAATACAATACTGACATTGTCCCAAAATTGGACAACTTTACATCTAAAATGGATGATTTATTAAAAGTTTACATTGAAGGAAAACATGTTATGTTTCCAAAAGATAAACATTGGCCAGATGCAAATAGTACATTACGTATCGCGTATGGTAAATTAGAAGGTTCTTCTCCAAAAGATGGTATGGTTTATAAGGATCACTCAACTGTTGAAGGAATACTTGAAAAAAACAGAATCAATAACCCAGATTTTGAATTACTTCCTCGTATTAAAGAATTGTATGAGAAAAAAGAATACGGAGGATATGATCAAGATGGCGAGTTATGGGTGTGTTACACGGCTTCTAATCACACAACAGGTGGTAATTCAGGTTCACCTGTATTAAATAAAGATGGATACTTTATAGGGATTAATTTTGACCGTACTTGGGAAAGTACTATGAGTGATTATATGTTTGATCCAAGTAGATGTAGAAATATTGTTTGTGATTCTAGATATATATTATGGGTAATTGATGTGTATGCTGAAGCTGATCATTTAATTGAAGAAATGCATATTATAACTGAAAAAGACAAAAGAAGAAAAATGTAGTCTCGAGAACCTCGACTACCTAATCTAGTACCTCAATTACCGAGATGAGTTAAATGATGATTTATAAATTATGAATTGGGGTAGCTGAAAAGTTACCCTTTTTTATTTTGCAACAATAAATGCTTTGATCTTCCAATAGGACTTGTAACTTGTATTAGGGAAGTAGTGAGGGTCTTTAGTGATGTCATATATAAAAATTGAAGCTGGTTTATCTATTAAAGCTGGGATTTGTTGCAGTTGATACGTATTTTTCTGTATCGCATCTAATTGTTCATATCGTTTTTTTAAGAATTTATCATAATTAAAAGCATCAGATGTGAAAATATCTTTCCATGCTGTAAAGCTGTTATCTGTAAATGTTATGATTATGATTGTAAAAACAAGAGCATATTTTCTAAGTGCTTCCGACACTATAATTTTTTGAATAAATTGCGTATTACTCCATATAGAAAGGTTTATGAACCAAAGTAAAATAAAATAGAAATACGCCGTATTTACAGTTCGGTGTTGACCCATAATACCTGTACTCCAATAAGCTGGAAATATTGCTAAGAACAAAACTGTAGCTAAAGCAATTAATGAAATCCATTTATTGATATAAAATTGATTTCGTACTAAATCACTTTTTTGAATTAATAATTTATGGAAAGGTAAATAAACCAAAGAGAGTAAAATAAGTACCCCACTTGATAACCAATCAAATCCAAAGCGAAAAATTTGAAGAAAAGTATAAAATAAGGAATGTACAAAACGATGAGACTCTCCAATAAAATATGCTTCTCGCACCTTGTTTCCAGGAGCAAAATAAACTAAACAAAAACTTACAATAGAAGCTAAAAATAATCCGAGAAACCAATTTTTATTTTCTGTCTTACGTTGAAATTGAATAAAGAGTATTAATGCATGAAAAACGAGCATAAATAACATAATCACTTCGTTAAACCCGGAAATAACTATTATTGAAACACACAAACCAATAAAAGCAAGTAGTTTATAAATTCCATTTTGTCTAATTGAAAAAAATTGTAAGGCAATCAAATACAACAATGTAAATGAATTTGCTAATTGATAGGTTACTACACCTGTGTACCAGTAAGTACCTTCAGATAGTATCGGCATTTGAAACAAGTTCAGTAACAAAAACAAAAGTGATATAAAAAAAATCCATCCTTTTGAAACAGTTTGTTTAAGGAAATACAAAAAGAAAAAATAAGCCGTTATAAATCCAAAAGATAATATAACAAATATTGAAATTCGATATAACCAAATCCATGAATTTGGATAAATCAACGGATTTTTAAGTGCAAAAATATTTGAAGTGAAACGACCATTCCACAATTTGTATTCATCTAACAATGCAGGTAACAAATCCTGTTTGGTTCCTAAAACTGCATAAGAAAAATCATCTCCTGATGGATGACAAAAACAAATTAATATCAAAAAAGGAGTGATACCTACTAAAAGTAGTCCAACTAATTTATTCCGGTAAGACATTCATTTTATCTGCAAAATGATAACAATAATCTCGTAAATCTTCACAAATTAAGGTTTCGCCTGTTGCTCTTTCGAAACTATCAGCCATCGTAAGTAATGTTTGGTGAAAAAATTGTTTCATTTCTTCAACTGACATGTCTTCAGTCCACAAATCAATTTTCAATGTATGCCCTTTATCTGCATCCCACATTGCTAGCATCATTGCTTTAGTATCTTGATTTTCAACACTTCCATCTGTAGCACTCCATTTCATACGTAATGGAACATGGTTTTCGTTTAAGCCTACATTCACTTCAATTTTAGAAGTTTTTACAATTTCTTTACTCATCATTCTTCAATTTCATACGATTGTAAAATCGTGTTATACGGGAGATTAATTAATTCTTGCATGGAAACAGATTCGTTTTTTTCCATAAACTCATGCACAATTTTCCATCCTAAATATTGACCTAAACGATCTGGACTTTTTTCTGGTAAACCAACAGTGAAAGGTCCTTCATTTAAAAAATTAGCATGGTCACGTTCATTTTTAGAAAATATCAATTCTTCATTCACAATGTACTTCCAAATAGATGCTTCGTTGTGTTCCGCCCAATCGTATCCATTTTGAGAATAACGAAACAACAAGTGTTTGTCCATTTTTGGAAAAGCAGCTTCAGTTAAATAAATGATTTTTCCCCAACGTATCATTTTATCTGCAAATGCTCCATCTACCTCTTTGACGATATTTGTTGCTATCCATTCACTCAACACATCTCTAGGAATGTACTCTTTTCGCATTCTTTCCTTCATCCATTGAAAAAATTCTTGTGTAGGTAATTCTTTAATAACAGCTGAATTTGCACCTAGATAACGATCCAACCCAATTCCAACTTCAGTCGGAGAGCAAAATACATTAGAAACAAACAGAGAATTAATGTAATAAATTTGATCAGGAATTTTAGAAGATGGTAAATGAAATTTAAAATGTTTAAATCCATCAATAATTTGCGCTTGAATTTCAGATTTTGAATTGAACGATATTGAAATTGTCGATTCTAAACGCTTAATATAAGGGTCTTTACGGAACAATTCTATTCTATCAAGACTTCCGTGATCTTTAAATCCACCTATTCCTAGACAATGACCGAGTTGATACGCCAAAACTCCTTCGGAAGAACTTGCATACTTATCAAATAGTTTTGGAATAACAGTTCTTGGAGAATTTACCAACATTGAATCTAAATTAACAAAAGTAATATGAACATTAGTTCTGGAAGCATCTACTTCTAAACGATTACTAGTACAAGAAGTTATAAACAGTATAAGTAACGAAAAATAGAAAAAAATTCTGCGTATCATTTATAATAATTAATTTAGCTGTCAAATGTACGTAAAGTCTTTGAATTATGAAGAAATTAGCAAGTAAACTCCTTACGCTTTGTGCAATTTTAACTGCACAATTATACAGTCATGCACAAAATACAACTACCCATAAATATCAAATGGGGATTGTCTTGAGTAGCGGACTAAATTTTAATAGTATGAACACTAAAATAGCTGAAGGAAAAGTAGGAACAGATTTAAGTGTTGGTATGAATATTATCAAAAACTTTAACGATAATTTAGGTTTTGTTACCGGATTTGAATTTGATTTTTCTCGAATTAGTTATTCTTTTGGAGATTCAATGTATTACCAATACAACGATTCTAAAATTTTAACAAAATCTGAAAACACTCAAACAAGTTCAATATTCAAAATTACAGAACGTACACAAACTCCAATATATTTAAGTATACCAACCATGTTTGTTTTTAGAACAGATTATATTGGTTACAATCGTTATTTCGCGAAATTTGGAATGAGACATTCATTTGCCTTGAAAAGTATGACTAATGATGAGGGTATTTTAATAAGTTCAACAGAAACAAAAAAACTAACAAATATGGATCTACCATCAGATTTAAGTATTTATAGAGGAAGTATAGGAATCTCAGGTGGTATGGAGTGGAATTATTATGGAACATCAACGATGGTTTTTGAATTAGGATATTACTATGGAATTAACAATATCCATAGTGGAGATGCATTAATTGGAAATGATAAGGATAAAAATAGAAGTCTATTTGAAAAATTAGACAAAACATCATATACAAGTTTAAAAAACACACAAAATCAATTGGTACTAAAAGTTTCATTCTTATTTTAATTAATAATGCAACACGATAAAATCATTAAATATATTACAGATTGGTTAAAAATCTATGCTGTTAATTCCAAACAAAATGGTTATATAATTGGAATATCTGGAGGAATTGATTCAGCACTTACCTCTACACTATGTGCAATGACAGGACTAGATGTTCAAGTTGTTAGTTTACCATTACGTCAACGTAAAAATGAATATGATCGTGCAAGTAAACACATTCAACGTTTATGTGAAAAATACTCAAATGTTACTTCATTAGATATTGATTTAACAGCAACTTTTAGTCAATTAGAAACAAGTTTACCAAAAGTTACTGTAGACAATAAATTAGCAATGGCAAATACACGCTCTAGATTGCGTATGACAACACTTTATGCACTTGGTCAAACATATGGATTACTAGTTGCAGGAACAGGCAATAAAATCGAAGATTTTGGAGTAGGATTTTTTACAAAATACGGAGATGGTGGAGTTGATGTTAGTCCAATTGCTGATTTGACAAAAACACAGGTCCGAGAACTCGCAAAACACCTTGGAATTCATACTGAAATTATAGAAGCTGCACCTACAGATGGGTTGTGGGATGAAGATCGAACAGACGAAATCCAAATGGGTGCTAGTTACCCAGAATTAGAATGGGCAATGGATTTTCAAGGAGATGAAAATCAAATAAACAAGCGCGAAAAGGAGGTATTATCTATTTATCGAAGATTGAATCAAATCAACCAACACAAGATGGTTCCAATACCAGTATGTTTGATTCCTATAGAAATGATTTAATCCACTTCCGGAGCAAGACGAAGGACAATTCCATCAATTGCATCTTCGATTGGAATTTGGCAACCTAAGCGAGAATTAGGTTTCACAAAAAAGGCTTGATCAAGCATATCAAGTTCGGCATCACTTTGTTCTTCCAAAGGAGTATCAGACTCTAAATAACATTGGCAAGTAGCACACATAGCCATACCACCACATTCACCTTTCACTGGTAAATCATATGATTTACACAATTCCATAATATTCATGTTCATGTCCGTAGGAGCAACTAACTCATGAGAGACTCCTTCGCGGTCAATAATTGTTACTGTAATATCTTGTGCCATATTGTTGTGAAATAAAAAAGACTGTGTAAATATACACAGTCTTTCGTAATTATAAAGTTAGTTTGAACTAGAAATGCCACAAATCATGTTCAAAATTTCTAAATTCTTCTGTAATTTTTTGAGATTCGTATAATGCATCAATACCAGATTTGTAGGTATCAATCGTACGATCAAAAGTATTTGATTGTTTGTAGATTGTACTGTTGAATTGACGTTTTTGAAATAAATCATCAAAACTCATCCATTGAGCATCATTTTTAGGGTTGTATACGTTGTAGTTTACAAATACAAAACGACAGTGTGGGAAATACAACCAAAATAAGATTTTTTTACCTTTAATAGTTGTAATTTCGCCTTTATCATTACGATCAGCATCGTAAACAACAGGTGCTAAACCAAGAATACGTACATCAAATTGGGAACGTTCTTTATCAAAAAACCAATCCTCTTTCAAGCGATATTCAACAATATCTTCTGATTTATACCAACGAATTTCAGGATCTTCCAAAATTTGTTCTTCAACACCAGTAGCTGGATTTAATTTTGTTAATGGCTCTCCAGTTAATGGATCCGTTTTAACCATTGGTGTACCATCAGCATTAGTTTTATCTCTCCTAGTTCCAATCAATCGTAATACATTATCCTTGAAAGTAGTATCAGTATCATAACTTTTACCTGGAGCCAATTGAACAGGATATTTGAATAAATCACCATCAAAAGAACCAATATTGTTAGGGTTTTCGTTATCATACATTACCAAATCGCCCTTCATAATATGGTGACGAATCACTGTCCATAAAGACCAACGTGTTGTGTTCTTAACCCAATCTCCCGCACCTGTGAACTCATCCATTGGATAGTACATAGGATGATTGATTTTCTCACGCATATCTATGGATCTCCAGATACGTTTTTGGAACATTACATCCGCTTCACGAACAAATTCATATGGAACTAAACGTTTCGTAGGAATATGTTCTTGAATGTAGATACCATCAATTACCCCTTCAGCAGGAATATTTACAGGTCCACCATTGATTTCGTTTTGCGCATTCACGAAAGTGAAAGCAGACAAAAAAAGGAAGGAAGAAATTATTTTTTTCATAACTTAACTTATTAAGTATTCTAATTCAGAGTTACAGTACAAGCACCGAACTTAGCACCTGTTTTACCATCCGTGTATTTACACAAGAATGTTACCATATCTCCAGGTTTTGCTTGCTTTAATAAAGCAGAAGCAGCAGCATCAATTACATTACCTTGACCTTTAGCTGTACGTCCTTTGAAATCCATTTTCCAATCAAGTACCGTAAAGTTGATACCTTGTAAGTCAATTGATGGAGGGAATTTAGCAGAAAGACCCATTGCAGTTTTAGGTGCGGCCTCACCAGTACCTTTACCCGCAAAATAGATTGCAGCAGGAGGAAGAGGTTTCACTTTAAAGGTAAAAGATCCAAGGTTTGCAGATTTTTTAGTAATTGTATTAGTTCCTTTAATCGAAATATCACAAGTCTTACCAGGTCCAACTGTTGGAGTTGCAATCCAAAGTTTACCATTTTTACGAATTGTACAACCAGAACCAATTAAATCACATTGGTTAAAACCAGCAGCAGTACCTACTACTTTATTTTCATACCCTTGATATAAAACTGTCATGTCAGGTAAAGAAATTGAACCTTGTGGTTCTTGAATTGTGATTGTATGTTCCCATTCCTTTACCACAGGTGTGCCATTTTTCTTACGAATCATAACAGTACCAGCAACTTTCATTTCTCCTGTCCCATTCGCTGTCACTTTAACTTTTGCTTGACCATCTTTTGCAGGTTCAACCGAACCACCTCCAGAAGTTACTCTTACTTCAGGTTGTTTATCAGAGTCAAAAGCAGCCATCATTACACTAATTTCAACTTCATCTCCTTTAGTAGCTAATAATTGACCATTTGCAAAACCTTGCACTTTATTGAATGAGAAGTCACCCCCACCAACTCTTGAACGAATTAACGCAATACCATCTGCTCGAGCAGTAAGAACTTCTTTTTCTAAAGCGGATAGAGAAGCGATACCTGCAACTTGCGGATTGTGATCCCAAGTTTTTCCTATCCAATGAACACCTTCAATGTCGTGTACCGTATACTTTTCGTTTTTAGCCATGGAAATATAGATTTTACGAACCTCTGCTATTTCATCAGGACTAATTTTACCTTTTTTAAGCATTGCATCCACTTGTTTTTCTAAATCCTTATTCCCTTCAAACTTGATAATATCAGAACATTTTAGGCTGTATTTATTTTCTGGAGTAGAAGCACTTTTAACTAAAATTTCAACAATTTCATTACGGTATTTATTATATTTTTCCCATAATTCTTTTCCTTTTCCTTTTGGAGATTTAACATCTTCATTTATCCCCATTACCATCATCGGTTCATCGTACTTATCAGGCCCTTGAACGTGACCTAAGTGCATCCTAATAGGTTTACAAGGAGCCTTTGCTTTATCATATGGGTCATGAATTAGGGCTTCTTCTTCAGGAATACCAGGAGCATTTTTACCATCTTTCGTAATCGCTTCTTGACAAGCCATCATAATATCAAGCTTACAACCATCTAAGAAAACAATCATTTCTGCTGTTTTATCTTCAATTGCTTTAACATCTTTTAAGAAGGCAGCAGCTTTCTCGCTAAGTGCAACATTTGATTTATCTTGAGCAACCTCTTCTAATTCTTCTTTTTTCTCTTGTCCACGAGCGTACTCATTTTCATTAGCAACTTGGATATTTTCTTCAATTGCTACGAACGCTTCCAAAATTGATTTGGATACGTTCAAGGCTAAAAGTGCGGTAAGTACTAAATACATCATACCGACCATCTTCTGCCTTGGGGACTCATTACCACCTCCCATTTTCTTATAGTATTATAACGTTAATAATCTGATAAATTAAATGTGAGATCTTAATCTCTAGAGATAGTCATTGCTTTCAACATATTTCCATACACATTATTTAAATCTGTAAGGTTTTTAGAAAGCATTGCCATATTTTCTCTGTAAAGTTTAGTATCTTCAGTTGAAGCAGAAAGGTTTTGCATCATTTCAGTTACTTGAGATTGGAATTTCTCTGTCGCTTCTAAATGAGCAGATGAACCTTTCAATTGTAATTCATATACATTGTTTAATGCAGCTAAATTTCTAGAAACTTTTTGCATTTGTTCACCGAAAGATTCTCCTTCTTGTGAAGTAGAAGTCATACCAGAGATAGACAAAGAAGCTCTTTCGTAAGCATCAGACAAAGAAGCAACTTTATCAGATGCAGCTTGTAAACTTGAAACATAAGAATCTGTTGCAGAAACAGCAGAAGAGATACCTTGAAGTGAACTGGCATTTTCTCCCAAACTTCTCATTCCAGAAGCTAAACTTTCTAATAATTCAGAATCAATTTTAGCCTCAGCTAACATAGTATCTAATTGTTGCGTCAAACCAGAACCAGTGTTAGCAGGAGTATGGTTAGATGGTTTATCGTGCTCTTTATGTCCTTCTTCTACCAAATCATGTAAATCATCTTCACCATGACCAGGTTCGTGAACCTCAGCTAATTCGGGATAAACTAAATCCCAGTGATAATCATGAGGAAGTGGTTCAAATGAAGACATGATGAAAATCGCTACCTCCACTAGAAGACCAGTGATAAGCATGGCAGAGGCTCCAGGCCAGTGCATGATTTTAAATAATGCACCAAGGATTACAACAGCTGCTCCATACCCATAGAAATACTTCATAAAAGTTTTCCATTTCAAACTACCAGGGACCATCCAAAAAATCTTCATAACTCTACTTATTAAATTTAACTTAATCTACAACTTGTCATTTATTACTTTAATTCAATCTCATCGATTTCTTCAGCACTTCCTTCTTGTAAAAGATCTGCTCCACCTCTACCCATGTGAGTCATCACATTACGGAATCCGATATACGATTTAGCAGTATCTTGATATTCGTAAGATCTTGTTGAAGTCATACAATAGTAACCTATATCTTTCCAAGAACCACCACGTAACACTTTTTGTTTCAATTTAGGTGGATCCCAATCTAAAGCATCATATCTATATTCAGAGTTGATATCATTCGAGAATTCGTAAACCGACTCATCGAATGCAGTTTCACACCATTCAGCAACGTTACCAGCCATACAGTATAAACCGAAACCATTTGGTTGGTAAGAGTATGCTTTTACAGTATGGAAACCTCCATCTTCTTGATATCGACCACGCATTGGTTTAAAGTTAGCTAAGAAACATCCGTATGAATTACGTGTATAAGGTCCACCCCATGGGTATTGAGAACCTGCTAAATCACCTCGAGCAGCTCTTTCCCATTCAGTTTCACTTGGTAAACGGAAATCATTTAAATACATATCTCCCATTGCTAACAACCAAGAATTTAATAAATGAGATCTCCATGTACTAAATGCTCTAGCTTGAGTCCAAGTTACACCAACAACTGGATAGTTATCATAAGCAGGATGGTGGAAATACATATTAGTCATTGGATCATGAAATGCATAAGTAAAATCTCTAACCCAACATAAAGTATCTGGATATACGTTAATTACTTCTTCTATAATAAAACGAGATCTGTCAGCGTGACCACGAATCGCGTTATTTTGTAATTTTTTATTTACGTGGCCCAAGTTCAAGTCCATTCCTTGTGGCTCCTCATTATAAGGATTTGCAGGCGTACTCAATTTACGGTGATTATCAGAAATCACTTGTCCTTTACCATCAATTCCATTAGGTACGATTTCAACACGACCACGTCTTGCAGCTTCCCGTAGATCTAACCAATAGTATTTATATAACAATTTACGCGTATCTATTTCACGTTTTTTGTAGAAACGTTCGTTAGATGGATAATACATATCCGCTAAAATCGGTAACATTTTCTCATCTTCATAACTGAATTGTTTATCCCAATTCAAAGAGAAGAGTTCACGATTTTTTGGACGGTCACTACCTTCATAGTCTACCATCTCTTTCGAACTTTCGTCAAAATAACGTTCTTTGTAATTGATATACTCACCAGCCATTTCATCTTCGATCAAATCTGTGTTAGCATAAATCAATTCACGAGCAATGGAGTCACGTACATGATCGCAAAACTGACGGTATTCATTGTTTGTAATTTCGGTTTGATCCATATAGAACGCTTGAACAGAAGCTGTTTTCTTACGTGAATTGTGTAAGAAAGGAACATCTTGATCATCGTCTCCCATATTGAAGGCACCACCTTTGACATAGACCATTCCTAGCGGAAGTTCCGGTTGATACGTTGGTCTTCCCAAAACTCCAGTTAAGTGACCAGTTCTTGTACTACACGCTGCGAGCACAATACTAACAAGACCTAAAAAAACTACTTTATTCATTTTACTTTGTTTTAAATTCCGGACATCATTTAACAATCTACAGGATCAAATGCGTTTATGATATAACGGAATTACTTATAAATGGTTACAAAAATCTATATTTTTTTTTAAAATTACAACCACCTTGGATGTTTTGATTTTTCCGACGGTGGTATTGGTGCAATATATCTATATCTTAAAACAATTTCATGCGTTCCGTTTGAAGCTGCTAAAATTCTATTTGCATTCAAATCGAAAGAATAACCAAGTGTAATATTTCTAAGCGGATAAAACCCGACCAATAAACAGTATGTATTTGTAGTCCTCGCAGTTAAACCTGCATAAAAGAGGTTTGCATGGGTGTATCTGACATTTACATCCCCTACACTTTTGATTAAATCACTCATTACTAACAATTGCATTTCCACATCTCTCTTCGGTCCTAATACATTAGGCAATTTATGTCCTACATTAAAAAAATAATGTCTTTCGTATGTGTAATTTGAAGTATGAATTGAAGGTTTATTCAAGTGAGCGCTTGACAATCCTACATAATATCCTTTAAAACTTTTATAAAACAAACCAAAATTACCATCTAAATTAGTTCCAGAACTTGCTGTAGGTAAGGTAACATCATTAGCAGAAGTTGGAGGTATCCAATTAGGATCTAAACCAAAGTTCAACATACCGATCCCAATTCCCGCATGCAAGACACCTAACTCTCCTATTTGAAACGGGTAAGAATAATTCAACATCAATCGATTTTGACGAATAGGTCCAATTGCATCATGGTAAAAAGATAATCCAGCACCACCAACAGCATATTTACTAAGATTCATTTCACAATTGAATATCGCAGTGTTAGGAGCGCCTGCTACTTTATCCCATTGATTTCGATAAATCATGGAGCTTGTAAAGCCGTCATCTATTCCCGTAATTGCAGGATTAATTCTTAATTTATCAAACATAAAATTCGTCATCATAATATCTTGTTGAGCAGACACATTCTGAACAATAATAAGACAAAATAGACAATAAAGAAGATTTTTAATCATCTTGTAATTTTATGTTTTTCAATTAATTAAACTAAAAACGAACCTAAAAAAATTATATTTTAGGTTGCTAAAGTACGGAAAAAATGTTAAGATTTCAATGATTGAGACAAAAAAATGTAGTTTTCAACAATGATTTGTTACTTTTAAATGAGAGTTAGACAATATCAAACTTTAAATGAGGGAAATTTAACCATTATGAAATTAAGAAGTTTAACTATTTTGTTGTAGAGATTTTTTAGAGTCATTAAGTCACTTTGCTCTATTGATGTTTCTGGATAAAGTTAATAGGGTTATAGTAAAGGAATTGACACGGAGTTCAGGAGGTGTGCACAATGGACACAAAATGGGATGATATAAGGATGCTATACAACTTCGTGCTTGACGAAAAAGTTTGAACCATTAAGAAATTAAGAAGTTAAAATTTTTATGGAAGGGGTTTTTAGAGTCATTAAGTCGCTTTGCTCAATTTAAGTTTGGGGAGAACGGATTATTTCAATTTTTGATAGGTTCTCCACCAAAGGTCTGGAATTTCGTTTTTAAGTGCGAATTCGTAATCTTCTTGATCACATGGAATGAGGTGGTGACGATCGTAACGCGAGTGATCTTTCTTTGGATGAGGAACTTCCATCCACCAACGTTCAGACTTATTGCTTTTATAGAATATCAAGTCATTTTCAAATGCTTCATGGTGCACCATGAATTTTTTATATTCTGTTTTGGCGCATTTTGGGAAATCTCCTCTACGATCTGCTATACCTTCAATAAAATACCAACAGATTTGCGCAATTAGTTGGTGCGCTTCCAAAGAAGATCCTGGAAAAAGATTAAATATTCCGAAAGAAGAAATTTTATCACTTATCCCAGTATATTTAGCAATTTGACAAACTTGTTCCGCATAAAATCCATTTGGAGAATGATATTCTTTTCCTTTAAAATCACTCGCTTTTATTGCTTGTAAATCAATATTTAAAATGTCTGCATTACGAATTAATGGTTCCGCTTTTCTAAAATTAGAATTAAATTCACCCAAACGTAGGGTATCGAAATACAATTTTTCAAACAAATCTATTTCAGATTGTTTAACGAAAGGAGCTTGTAAACCAATAACACTATAATTAAAAAGGAAAGAAGGATTGTGCATCAATATGGGTGTAAGAAAACCATCTTGATTCAATGTTTGATCGGATACCCCTACATCCATTTTGGAGTCAATTGAAGCAATATTAACTGATTGTTCTAAATTTTGATAACCTTTATAAAGTGGTAAAAGTAAATCTTGCGAACCACCAATTAGCAAAGGGATAACATCGTTTTTTACTAATTCTTCAATCACTTTGGAAAGTGCGAAATACGTGTCTTCGATTTTTTCTCCAGGTAATAGGTTCCCTAAATCGTATATTTTTTTCTCCCAATGCGCACTAGGAAACAATTTATAGAATTCTGAACGAAAACGATCCTCGCTTTGACCATGGTAATTATTTAATCCATTTCTATATTCTGGACAATATAGTAACGCAATACTTCCCTTTCCAATTTCAGGAAAATTACCTTCTGTATGTGCATGAATAACTGATGCTATTGACTCTTCTTTAATAGAATCGATTTGTACAGGTTGAAAGAAGTATGAAATATCCATTTTAGTGACGAGTTACGGGTGACGAGTGACGTGAATAATTTAGTTATTTTTTCTTTTTGGCAGGTGTTTTTTTAGCTGTAGTAGTTGTTGTTGTTTTTTTAGCGAAACGACCTGTTTTTTTTGCTGCTGGTTGTTCTTTATGGAGTTTCACACATTCTTCGTATGTTAAATCTTCCCAGTTTCCTCCTTTCGGTAATTTCACATTATCTTTACCAACTTTTAAATAAGCACCCCAACGACCATTTAAAATTTGCATATCCTCTTGTTCTGGAAATACTTTTAAAATTTTATTGGCATCATCTTCTCTTTTTTGGAGGATCAACTCCTGCGCTCTCTCAAGGGTAACAGTCATTGGGTCGTCTTCTTTTTTCAAGGAAATGAATGCTTTACCATGTTGAAGATAAGGGCCAAATCGTCCAACATTCGCTTTTACAACTTGTTCTTCAAAATCACCTAAAGTTCTTGGTAATTTAAATAATTCCAATGCCATTTCAAGAGTCATTGAATCTAAATTTTGACCAGTTCTCAAAGAAGCAAATTGCGGTTTTTCACCATCTTCTTTTTCATCACCAATCTGAACCATAGGTCCGAAACGACCAATACGAACGATGATTTTTTTACCTGATTCAGGATGTACCCCTAATTCGCGTTCACCTGTAGCTCTATCCGAATTTTCTAAAGTGTTTGTAACATTCTCATGGAAAGGGCTGTAAAAATCTTGTAGCATTTTAGTCCAAACGATTTCACCTTGTGCAATTTCATCAAACTGTTGTTCGACTTTGGCAGTAAAATGGTAGTCCATGATACGATCAAAATGTTCACATAAGAAATCGGTAACAACAATACCTATATCCGTTGGAAATAATTTATTTTTTTCTTTTCCAGTAATTTCTGTCTTTTTTTCTTCAGTAATTGAATCGTTTACAAGTTCAACTACAGTATACTCTCTTACCTCCCCTTCTCTTTCTTCCTTCTCAACGTATCCTCTTTTTTGAATTGTAGAAATTGTTGGTGCATAAGTCGATGGTCGACCGATACCTAGTTCTTCTAATTTTTTCACCAGAGAAGCCTCTACATATCTTGGGGCTGGTCTAGAAAAACGTTGTGTTGCTTTTATATTTACTCTTTGCAATTTTTCACCTACACTCACTTCAGGAAGCAATTCAGAATTTTCATCTTCTTCCTCATCCAACGTAGCAGCTAAATACACTTTCAAGAAACCATCAAATTTAATCACCTCCCCTTTTGCATTAAAAACATCCTCTAAAGATTGATTCCCTATTTTAATGGTTGTACGCTCCAGTTTAGCATTACTCATTTGCGAAGCAATAGAGCGTTTCCAAATCAAATCATATAATTTTACCTCATCAGATTCACCTGTAATTGAATGTACAGCAAAATTAGTAGGTCGAATGGCCTCATGCGCTTCTTGTGCACCTGCATTTTTCGTTTTATATTTTGTAGGATTTGAATAAGATTCTCCGTATGCACTAATAATTTCATCTTTAGCACCATTCAATGCCGTGTCTGAGAAATTTACAGAGTCTGTTCTCATGTACGTAATTTTCCCTGCTTCATATAATTTTTGCGCCACCGTCATTGTTCGAGAAACAGAGAATCCTAATTTCAAACTAGCTTCTTGTTGAAGTGTTGAAGTAGTAAATGGTGCAGATGGTGTTTTAGTTGCTGGTTTTGTTTGAACGTCTAAGACTTCAAAGGCAGTATCGCGATACTTCCCTACGAGTGCATGGACCTCTTCAAGAGTCCCAATGTTTCTAGCGATGTCAGCTTTAATTTTTTCTTTTCCTTTGGAGAAAACAGCTTGTATTTTATAAAAAGTTTCTGATGCGAACGCACGAATTTCTTTTTCTCTTTCTACAATTAATCTAACTGCAACAGATTGCACACGTCCTGCAGATAAGCTTGGTCTCACTTTTTTCCATAGTACAGGAGAAAGTTCAAAACCAACTAAACGATCAAGTACTCGTCTGGCTTGTTGAGCATCCACTAGATTAATGTCAATTCCTCTTGGATTCTCAATGGCTTTAGTGATAGCAGATTTTGTAATTTCATTAAATGTAATTCTTCTTGTTTCTTTTTTGGCTAATCCCAAAGTTTCATATAAATGCCAAGAAATAGCTTCTCCTTCACGGTCCTCATCCGTCGCTAACCAAACCACTTCCGCTTCTTTCGTTAATTTTTTCAGTTCAGCTACAACCGCTTTTTTGTCAGCAGACACTTCGTAATTTGGATGGAAATTGTTTTCAATTTCAATCGCCATTCCTTTTGATGCTAAGTCTCTAACGTGACCATAACTAGATTTAACAACGAAATCTTTTCCGAGATACCCTTCAATTGTCTTTGCTTTTGCAGGGGACTCAACTATTACTAAATTCTTAGCCATGTTAATATTGCTTTATATAAATGCAGTGCAAAATAAGGTGTTTTAAAATTGAAAAACAAACAGAAAGAATAAAAAGGGGATTTGATGGATGAGGGAAGAGGGATGAGAGATAAGGATTATGGAAGGGTTGGAGGGTGAGTTGGTGGGTGCGTGGGAGGGTGCGTCACGACACACCCGAACGGTGAGAAAAATTAACAACTGACATTTTGGCACGGTTTGATTTTTTTGGTAAATTTGTGGGTGTAAAAATAAAAGTGTAAAAATGAGCAACATTGATTTAGGAGCAAGCAAAGTCATTGATGAGAAAAGACAAGGTGAAGCGATACAAGTTGAAACGACTGTTCCTTCTAATGGGAAAAAATTATTTTTAGAGAGTTACGGCTGTGCAATGAATTTTTCGGACAGTGAGGTTATTGCATCCATTTTAAGTAAGGAAGGATATTCGACTACACGCGATGAGTTGGAAGCAGATATTATCTTTTTAAATACATGTTCTATAAGAGATAATGCGGAACAAAAAGTACGTACAAGATTAAACGGTTTCAAAAACAGAAAACTAAGACAGCCAGGATTAATTGTTGGAGTATTAGGTTGTATGGCTGAGCGTTTGAAACAAAATTTATTAGAAGAAGAAAAATTAGTAGATATTGTTGCGGGACCAGATTCATATCGTGATCTGCCAAATTTAATTATCGAGGTTGAAGGAGGACAAAAAGCAGTCAATGTTTTATTATCTAGAGATGAAACCTACGCAGATATTAGTCCTGTACGGTTGGATGAAAAGGGAGTAAGTTCTTTTGTAAGTATAACACGAGGATGTGACAATATGTGTTCCTTTTGTGTCGTTCCATTTACAAGAGGTAGAGAACGTTCAAGAGATCCACAAACAATTATTGAAGAGTGTACTACTTTATTTTCTAACGGATATCGAGAAATTACTTTATTAGGTCAAAATGTCGATAGTTACCGTTGGAACATGTCGAGTAAAGGAGAAATAAAAGACGAAACAAAACCTACTACAAATTTTGCGGAATTATTAGAAATGGTTGCGAAAATAAATCCACTTTTACGCATCCGTTTTTCCACTTCTCACCCTAAAGATATGACTGATGATGTATTGGAGACAATGGCAAAATACCCAAATATTGCAAATCATATACATTTACCTGTTCAATCTGGAAATAACGAGATGTTATATCGAATGAATCGTGGTTATACTAGAGAATGGTTTTTGGATCGAGTAGCTGCCATTAAACGTATACTTCCTGATTGTACTATTTCCACAGATATCATTGCTGGTTTTTGCGGAGAAACCGAAGAAGAGCACAAAGACACTCTTTCATTAATGAAAGAAGTGAAATTTGATTTTGCTTATATGTATATGTATTCTGAGCGACCTAAAACGTTAGCAGAACGAAAATTTAAAGACGATGTTCCAGAAGAAGTAAAGAAATCTCGTTTAACTGAAATTATCGATTTACAACGTGAAAATTCTCTACAGGCGCATCAAACTTTTATAGGTCAGGTTCAAGAAGTATTAATTGAAGGTTTTTCTCGACGTTCTTTAGATCATCAAGTTGGTCGAAATCAAAACAATATTAAAGTAGTTTTCCCTAAAACGGAACTTCCATTTTCTTCGTATGTACATGTGAAAATTACAGATTGTACATCAGCGACATTAATGGGAGAAGTAGTAAAAAATTAAACAATGAATTTACAGCAAATTAAACAACGTTTTGGAATCATAGGAAACTCACCTTTACTGAATCGAGCTTTGGAGATTGCTGCGCAAGTTGCTCCAACGGATATATCTATCTTAGTAACAGGAGAAAGTGGAACAGGAAAAGAAATTATACCGCAAGTAATCCATCAGTTAAGTTCACGAAAACACGGTGAATATATTGCTGTAAACTGCGGGGCAATTCCAGAAGGAACCATTGACTCTGAATTATTTGGACATGAAAAAGGTTCATTTACAGGAGCAAGTGGTAGTCGTCAAGGTTATTTTGAGGTAGCAAATGGCGGAACATTGTTTTTAGATGAAGTTGCTGAATTACCAATGCAAACTCAGGTACGTTTGTTACGTGTATTAGAAACTGGAGAGTTTATTCGTGTGGGTTCATCCAAAGTCATTAAAACTAATGTACGTGTAGTTGCCGCAACAAATGAAAATATGCAACGTGCAATTTCATCGGGAAAGTTTAGAGAAGATTTATTGTATCGTTTAAGTACAGTTCCAATTGCATTACCAGCATTACGTCAACGCAAAGAAGATATTAATTTATTATTTCGGAAATTTGCAAACGATTTTGCTGAAAAATATCGAATGCCTGCTATTCGTTTAACTCCAGAAGCAGTTTCGATCATTGAAAATTACACTTGGTCTGGAAATATTCGACAATTAAAAAACTTGGTTGAGCAAATTTCGGTAATTGAGAGCAAGCGGGAGATTGATGAAATCACTATACAAAGTTATTTACCTGTTATTAGTGAGAATTTACCTAGTGTTATCTCCAAATCAGAAGAATCCATTTCAGAGCGAGATATTATGTACAAATTTCTCTTTGATATGAAGAGTGATTTAAATGATTTAAAAAAATTGGTACATGAATTAATTAACAAAGGGACTGATTTTCAATTAAATTCGGAACAATCAGCAATGATTAATCGTATGTACAATGAAACCGTTCCGAGTAAGGTGGAAACACATATTTACCAACCTACAATTGAAGGAACGAAATACGTTAATAACGTTGAAGCTTTTCAACAAGACTTTCATGAGCACGTGGAGGTAGAAGAGTCATTATCGTTAGAGGATCGCGAAAAAGAGTTGATCAAAAAAGCACTTGAAAAACATCGTGGTAAACGTAAATATGCCGCAGAAGAATTAGGAATATCAGAACGAACATTGTATCGAAAAATAAAAGAATATAACATAAACGCATAATGAGAATCGGGATTTATTTTATCATACTTTTACTTGGACTTACATCTTGTTGGCCAACGAGTGTTTCTTTTAAAGACATAGGTTCTATGCCTGAAGAATGGAAAACGTTCTCCATAAGTCCATTAGAAAACAATGCTCCAAATGCTCCAATTAGTTATCCTGCACAATTAGCCGATGAGATACGCGACGGCATACAAAACAATACACG